>JAGSHA010000447.1 GCA_023954795.1 Oceanospirillaceae bacterium
GCCTATGCACAAGCCCATGATCAGCCGCTACCAGCGCTTTCCGGCCTACAGGTGAATGAGGTGGCACAAACGCCCTTAGCGTCGTTGCTAAACAATACTGCTCTGGTTGCCTGGCCGGTCAGCTCTGCCGAACAGGATGGCTTGCATATCACTACGATTAAAGTCCGCAACCAATCCGATACAGCACAAATGATCCTGTTGCCTGAGCTACCGGGCGAGTGGCTGGCGGCAACAACCGATCAAGAAAGTTTGGCCCCGTTTAATCAGGGAAAAGACAGTACCCATCTCTATCTGCTCTCGGGTAAAACGATGGCAGAGATAATTCAGACATTAGAGGCAGGGGACCGATGAATCACACTCCCATAAAGCGAATCACGGCCCTGATAGCCATCGTACTACTTTCTGGCTGCACACTGAGTCCGGTTAAAAACTCCGTCTCCGCCACACCTGAGCCTCAGGTCGGCACACACGACTCAGAGGAAAAATCCGTACTGAAGATGTTTGTTTTTCAGAAGACCGATCCTGGAGAACAAAAAGAACACGCTGGATACATCGTCGAATTTGACCCTAAAATCACCGAAAACTCAGAAAAAACCCGATCTGTTCTGATCTATAAAGATTAAATTTCATATATTTTTGTTCACTGTTCAACTTTAGGCTTGACTCACACCAATAACGTAATGATAATGATTTGCATTAGCAGTGTTATTAAATCCGGGATGGAGTGTTATGACTGAACAGACAGTGAAGGCGAAACAGCTGGAAGAAATTGACCAGCATAAAGCGGTTCTCCAGACGCTATTTGATCTCTACGCTGAACTGTTTGAACACGATGGCTACGGTGATATGCGGATCGAAATGAAGATCCTGCGTCGTGGTCAGAAGGAGATCATCATCCATTGCGGTAAACAACACCGTTATGTACTCAATTGCAGTCACGCGCTTGCGGATGAATCGGTCATCAAAGCCTGGCTGAAGAAGGATATTCTGGCTTAATCACCAGAAAGAACGGACGCAGTAAATACGTGAGGGTGGCCACACCCTGATAAACAAAAATGGTAGGAACCAACGGATTGTGTTCTGAAGCGGTGTCGGGCGGGGTGCCCGGGTCTGATCAGCAGACAACACCAAGGGAAGCGTTCAATTGGACTGGGTAAGTTGTCACAGCTCCCGCGGGGGGAGTCTGCTCTTACGTCAACAGTCTCAAACCCAAATTTCGATTGAACTGGAAAAACAATGTTTAACTCTCTGATGAACAAGCGCGCTGCGCTGACCGCTAAATTCGCTGACGTAAAAGAAAATGACATCCAGGACGTAGAACTGCGTTCTAAATTCCGCAAACTGAAAGCAAAACAGGGCGGTTTCACCCTGCTTGAACTGCTGGTTGTTGTTGCGATTCTGGCGGCGATCGCCGGTACTGCCTCTCTGGCACTGCAGGACACTGACGCACGTGCATCAGCGGCGGCTCACGTCACCATGATGGACGAGCTGAACAAAGGTATTCGTACCTTCCGCGTACTGAACAGAAACGCATTGCCTACCGGCTTTGATTCTCTGGTAGAAGTCACTGATGCAGGCACTGATTTCGCAACAGGTGCGGCCGCTGCGGGCACCGCAACTTCTCCTTCAGGCGAACTGCTGGCAATCGAAGACATCGCGTTGATCGACCTGCCGGTAGAAATTGCTGAAGTAATGAACGCTGGCGGTATCACCAGCCTGAAATACCTGAACGCTGCAGGTGATCCACCTGATGCAGGCACTTGTGCTGATATAGATGCATTGATCGCGTCACGTGGTAATGCTGTGGTTGCCGGTAACATCTTCCTGTCTCCAGACGCAAACGGCTGCGGCGCTACATGGAACAATATTGATAGTGACGGTGCAACTGCGGGCTTCCAGCTGAACGATGCTCCTAAGGTTGCCCTGTGGACTGGCGGTTACGAGCGTGTAATGGGTCAGGCGGGTGCTGGTTTTGATCTTACAGCACTGGCAACTGACGGCTCCGCAATCACTGCAGGTGTTGCAGACGCTCCGGTTCTGATGGCAGTAGGTTTAGGCCCTTCGTCTTCCCTGTTTAATGCGAATGATCTGGGTGGTATGACCTCCGTACCGGTATACCGTCACGTATCTGAAACCCAATACAACCGATTTGTCGCTCTGTTTAATATCGGTACGGTTGGAGCAGGTGGTACCGGTATCACTGCCGGCGAACAGGTTACTCTGGCCGCGATTGTTGATGGCGCTGGCGATACTAAAGAAGAAGAACTGGGTGAATGGGATGGTACACGTAACACCATCTAATCGTATGACCGGTTAGCTGGAGTTAATACCTCCCGGGCCGGTCAGGGCAACCTGATCGGCCTTTTACGTTTCAAATTCTCCCCTTCTTCTTACCCGAGTCATCACTATGCAGTTGTTTAGCTTGGCATCTCTTTCATTACGCCCGTCTATTGTGCTTGCGCTGGTGTTATTGGCACTTAGCAGCCAAGCAATCGCGTCAAATAGTTCTGACACGGCGCCCGTCTCATCGCATTTTGAATCGGTTGTGCTGAACGAATTTATTGATGCCAACCAACTTTCCGCGAAGATGATCGAAAAGCAGCAACGCTTGATGCTACCTCCTTCGACCATCCAGTTTGACGCTACGCTGATGGCTCTTCCAAAAGCCGGCCACTTTTCGTTGGTTTACGATGCGTTAAACCTATGGGGTGACGGGGATATGCCCGAAATTAGTCATAGTGCTTTTGTGGGCGCGAAAGACGGACGCGTCATCGCCGTTTATGTCAGTCGATCGGCTGCCCATCAGTTGAAGTCACTGCCCCAAAACCAACTCAGTCACTTTTATGCCGTTCATATCTACAACTACGCCAAAGGCCCGCGTTTGGTGGTGATCGGTGCGGAAAC
>JAGSHA010000287.1 GCA_023954795.1 Oceanospirillaceae bacterium
GGACCGCCCATACTGACAGTCTGAAAGACGCCTGACTGAACAACCATGCGAAAACACAGTGCAAGTGTCTGAAAGCCGCTGGAGATCAATCCTCCGTATGGGCTTTCCGATGCCGCTTGGGCGTCAATATGGAATGGCTGAGGATCATAGGTTAACGCGAAGTACAATATTTGCCCTTCGCTTAACGTAAAGCCGGGGGCTTTGAACAGGTCACCTTCGGAAAAGTCATCTAGATAACGATCCATATCCGTGCTCCTTTGTTATTTTTATAGGGGATGTTGTCGCGGGAAAGAGAGTTTCGGGTTGTCGTATTTTATACCGTCAACAGAGGTAACGGCGAACAGAGAGTACATGTTACCAGCCTGGCTACAGACAATATCAATGCACTGGAAACGAGTATAGAACTGTAGCGTTACGTTCTAAACGTGGAAATAAAAAGGGGGAGCAAGCTCCCCAAGTGACGTACCAACAGAGTACTAGTGCAGTTAACGGCACTATAACAACGGTCGTCTTTCAGCTAACAAGCAAAGAACCTGTATAACCTGCAAAGTTCTTCAGGGTGAAACGGTGGAATCTACGCATCAGCCCAGATCGTAGATTCCGGAACATCTTTAGATACGCAGGCCACCGTCCATTTCAACGACGCGGCCCGTAAAGAATTCGTTTTCGATGATGTACTGAAGTGTGTGTGACATCTCTTCTACTTCACCTAAACGACGCAGTGGAACGGCTGAAACCATGCGTTCAATCGCATCCGGCTTCATCTGAGCCGTCATTTCAGTCGCAATAACACCCGGTGCGATACCGCCGACACGAATGCCAAAACGTGCCAGTTCACGCGACCAGCTCACCGCCATCGTCGCCACACCTGCTTTCGTTGCGGAATAGTTGGTTTGGCCCATATTGCCCGCACGAGAAACGGAAGAGATATTCACGATCACTCCACCCTTGCCCTGCTCTGCCATGATACCTGCGGCTTCACGACCACACAGGAAAGTACCTGTCATGTTAACGGTCAGGACAGATTCCCACTTGTCCAACGCCATTTTGCCGACCAGCTTGCCGTCTTTCATTTTGATCAGCATGCCATCGCGCATCAGGCCAGCGTTATTCACCAAGCCATTAATTTCACCGAACTCTTCTTTGATCTGAGCAAAGGTGCTTTCTACAGCAGGCTCGTCAGTGATATTGCAGATGTAACCACGCGCTTCACCGCCCAGTTCCTGACACTGGCCGATAGCCTGATCCAACGCTTCCTGATCCAGATCGATCAGCGCCAGCTTGCCGCCCTGTTTTGCCAGATGCTCGGCCATCGCACGACCCAGACCACGACCACCACCGGTGATTACAAAAACACTGTCTTTAACCTGCATAGAAACTCTCCTGCTTATATGCCTGACAGATCTGTAACCTGCCGAGCAACTTATTCTTTACTCTTACGTTAACGTAAATTTATATCGTGTTTTAACGCGAATTGCGAGGAAAAATAAGTATTTTCCCTAATATTTTTAAATATCTAAATATTCAGCGTTAAAGCGACAGAGAAAGCGTCGGCACCGTCCTAGCAAACGAGCCAACGCAGGGGGACATCGGTACGGTTTAAACCCGAGGGCTACCCCTCAGATTTAAACCAAACGGGTATGATCAATTACTTGGTCATGCCCGCATCAGCCATCAGAGCGGTAATCTCTGGAAGGATAGTTTCGTCATCAATGGTCGATGGCATTTTGTACTCTTCCTGAGCCGCAATCTTACGCAGGATCGCGCGCAGAATTTTACCGGAACGGGTTTTCGGCAGACGCTGTACAACCAAAGCGCGGCGGAAGCATGCCAAAGCACCGACTTTCTCGCGCACCATCTGCACTAGCTCAGCTTCGATCTCTGCATCTTCGATCTCTTCACCTGCTTTCAGCACGATCAGACCTACCGGAAGCTGCCCTTTCAGCTCGTCATTCATACCAATGACTGCACATTCGGCAACAGCTGGATGAGCAGACACCACCTCTTCCATTTCACCGGTAGAAAGACGGTGACCCGATACGTTGATCACATCATCGGTACGACCCGTAATGTAGATGTATCCATCATCGTCTTTATATCCACCATCACCGGTATGGTAGTAACCCGGGAAAGCCTCCAGATAAGAGCTGACATAACGATCGTTATTGTTCCAGATACTCCAGGCAACCCCCGGTGGCATCGGCAATTTCACACAGATATTACCTGCATCACCATCCGCCATTTCAGTGCCTTCGCCATCCAGCACACGAATGTCATAACCTGGGATCGGCTTATTGGTGGAGCCCAGACGCGCATCCGATGGATTATCCCAACCCATCATTGGCGCCGTCATTGGCCAGCCGGTTTCGGTCTGCCACCAGTGATCGATAACCGGTACTTTGAGCAGATCAGACAACCAGTAATAGGTAGAGGAATCCAGCTTCTCACCGGCAACAAAGACCCATTTCAGGCTGCTCAGATCATATTTCTTAGAGAGTGCACCTTCTGGATCTTCTTTACGGATAGCGCGGAATGCCGTTGGCGCGCAGAACATAGAGTTCACGCTGTACTCTTCCATCACTCGCCAGAACGTACCGGCATCCGGGTTACGGATCGGCTTACCTTCGAAGAAGATCGAGCTGCACCCGCCCATCAGCGGACCGTATACGATAAAGGAGTGGCCCACGACCCAACCAATGTCGGACGCGCCCCACCACACATCACCTGCTTCCATACCGTATACATTGTTCAGCGCATAGCTAAGCGCAACGGCATGACCACCGTTGTCGCGCACAATACCTTTTGGCTGACCAGTAGTTCCGGAGGTGTACAGGATGTATAGAGGATCAGAACCTTTCACGGCAACACATTCAGCAGGCTGAACACCTTCCTGAATCTGATACCAGTCCAGGTCACGTGCGTTATTCATCTCAGCCGTGATCATCTGACGCTGACAAACAACAGTGTTCTGTGGCTTATGAGTCGCCAGATCTATCGCCTGATCAACCAGCGGCTTGTAGGCAATTTTCTTCTCGAATTCGATACCGCAGGACGCGGTCAGGATCATCTTCGGGCTGGCATCATCAATACGGATCGCCATCTCTGCCGGCGCAAAACCGCCGAACACAACAGAGTGGATCGCACCCAGACGGGCACATGCCAACATTGCTACGGCCGCTTCGGGGATCATCGGCATGTAAATGAGGATGGTGTCGCCTTTCTCTACACCTTGTGCTTTCAGTGCACCGGCGAAGTTAGCGACCTTCTCTTGTAGCTGGCTATAGGTGATGGCGTCCTTGGTGCCTGACGCAGGTGAATCATAATACAGCGCGACTTGCTCACCACGACCGTTTTCAACATGGTAGTCCACTGCCAAATAGCAGCTGTTCAACTCACCATCCGGGTACCAGCTATAGGTTCCGAATTCAGTTTTTTCCAGTGTGGTTTCTGGTTTCTTGAACCAGGCGATGCGATCAGCCTGCCCGGCCCAATAGGCTTCAGTGTTATCTAACGCAGCCTGATATTCATCGTTGTATCCCATTGTTCAACCTCGTTTATTTTTTTTATAGAAGTTGGCACTACGGCGTGGATTCAGTCATTTATACATATCAATTCGGACCGATTCCCACAGTGCCGCGAGGAACTGTCTGCCCGCCTCCGGACTCCGAAAGCAGGCAAGTATTTATTATTATGTGAGTCGGATCACTGATCCTGATACAGACGCAGCACGCTGGAGAAATCCAGTCCGCCGTTGCCTTTCGCTTTGTGCATGCTGAACAGTGCACGCGCCTGAGAACCCATTGGGGTTGGCGAGCCGCTCTGATGGCTAACATCCCCCGCAAGACCCAAGTCTTTATACATCAGATCAACCTGGAAGCCGCCCTGATAATCGTTAGAAGATGGTACACCTTCCATCACGCCCGGGAATGGGTTGTAAACCTGAAGCGCCCAGTTGCTACCGGAACTCTGCTTCATAATTTCAGACAGCACCGCTGGGTCCAAACCGTTCTTAACACCCATGTTCAGCGCTTCTGCAGTGCCCGTCATCAGGATAGCCAGCAGCATGTTGTTGCAGCATTTTGCTACCTGACCTGCACCGTTATCACCGGCACGGAAGATGTTCTTACCCATGCAATCAAGGATTGGTTTCGCTTTTTCAAACAGCGCTTCGGAACCACCGACCATAAATGCCAGAGTACCCGCAGTCGCAGCACCAACGCCGCCAGACACAGGAGCATCGATGAAGCTGATACCACGTTCAGCGCCGGTTGCAGCTACACGTTTCGCCGTTTCCGCATCGATAGTAGAAGAATCAATGATCAGTGTGCCGTCAGCAACCACATCAAACAGCGGCTGTTCGCCGGTCACGAAGATACTTTCAACATGCTTGCCCGCAGGCAGCATGGAGACTACAAACTCAACGTTCTGTGCGGCATCGACCGCAGACGTCGCTGCCTGACCACCTGCCGCAACCACTTTCTGGATCGCATCCTGAGACAGATCAAATGCTTTAACGCTGTGACCCGCTTTTGCCAGATTGATGGCCATTGGGCCACCCATGTTGCCCAGACCAATAAA
>JAGSHA010000496.1 GCA_023954795.1 Oceanospirillaceae bacterium
CAGGATTCCTTAAACATCTCTTCATAACGGGTCAGTTCTTCACCGCCTGCACAGCCGCCTGCCAGTGCTTCGAACATCGCTTCAGCGGCGACCATACCGGATTTCATCGCGGTGTGGGTGCCTTTGATTTTGCTGAAGTTCAATGTGCCCGCGTTACAGCCGACAATCAGGCCGCCTGGGAAGGTCATTTTCGGCAGGGAGTTGAAACCGCCTTTGGTGATGGCGCGTGCACCGTAAGAGACTCGGGTGCCGCCATCCAGATGTTGCTTCAGTACCGGATGATGTTTCAGGCGCTGGAACTCATCAAACGGGCTGATGTAAGGGTTGGGGTAGTTCAGGTCGATAATCAGACCAACAACAACCTGGCAATCATCCGTGTGATACAGGAAGAAACCACCGCTGGTATTTTTATCCAGTGGCCAGCCAGAACCGTGAACGACCAGTCCAGGCTTGTGCTGATCCGCCGGAATATCCCACAGCTCTTTGATGCCAATGCCGTAATGCTGGGCATCCGCTTTGGTATCCAGGTTGAAGTTCTCAATCAGCTGTTTGCCCAGATGACCGCGGCAGCCTTCAGAGAAAATGGTGTATTTTGCGTGCAGCTCCATGCCTGGCATGTAGCTATCTTTCTGTTCGCCATCCATACCGATGCCCATGTCACCGGTAGCGATACCTTTTACGCTGCCATCGTCGTTGTACAGTACTTCCGATGCGGCGAAGCCGGGGAAGATTTCTACCCCCAGTTCTTCAGCACGTTCCGCCAACCAACGGCAGACGTTGCCCAGGCTGACAACGTAGTTGCCATCGTTGTGCATGGTTTTAGGTACAAAAGCGTTCGGGATCTTGGTGCCGTTTTCGGCATCCTTCAGCAGATACACTTCATCTTCGGTGACCGCTGCAGTCAGTGGCGCACCTTGCGCTTTCCAGTCTGGGAACAGCTCGTCCATTGCACGGCTTTCGATAACAGCACCAGATAAAATGTGTGCACCGACCTCAGAGCCTTTTTCCACAACACAAACAGTAACTTCCTGTTCTTTCTCCTGCGCCAACTGCATCAGGCGGCAGGCGGTAGACAATCCAGCAGGGCCAGCGCCTACAATTACAACATCAAATTCCATCGACTCACGGGTCATCGGTAGATCTCCCCAAACTCAGTTTCTTCTTTGTTATTAGCAGAGGCGCTTCAAGCAAACCGGCGCTCTTTTATCACGTACTACAATTATAAGTGATTTCCCTAACATTGGAACATTTTTAACTATACAGAGACGGTTTTATAGTAGATAAATGTCTTACATGCCTTGATAATATCGACGTTTTAAAATAATGTCGATATTATCAAGGCATGTAAGGGTTAAATTTTCAGTTAGGGTTATTGCTTATTTTGGATGGGTGGGTATGATTAGGGAAACCACTTAGAAAACGGTTGGTTCTTAGTGTATAGCTGCCGAATCAAGGCGTTATCTAATCCAACAGTAAAAGCATATTAAGAAGAACTACAGATAAAAGGTCTTTGCTGATGAAGGTGCTTGTAACAGTTAAGCGAGTGATCGACTACAACGTCAAAGTACGTGTGAAGTCGGACAACAGTGATGTGGATCTGGCCAACGTAAAAATGGCCCTGAACCCATTTTGTGAAATTGCGGTAGAAGAAGCGGTACGCCTGAAAGAAGCCGGTACGGCCTCTGAAGTTGTTGTCGTATCTATTGGCCCTAAAGCATGTCAGGAGCAGATTCGTACTGCGCTGGCACTGGGTGCTGATCGCGGTATTCAGATCGACGTTGACGAGGCGCCTGAGTCTCTGTCCGTTGCTAAATTGCTGGCGAAAGTGATCGATGAAGAGAAGCCTGAGCTGATCATCATGGGTAAACAGGCTATCGATACAGATAACAACCAGACTGGTCAGATGCTGGCTGCGTTGCTGGATATGCCACAAGGTACCTTTGCCTCTGAAGTGAAAATTGAAGACGGTAAAGCGAACGTTACTCGTGAAGTTGACGGTGGCCTGCAGACTGTAGCGCTGAACCTGCCTGC
>JAGSHA010000365.1 GCA_023954795.1 Oceanospirillaceae bacterium
CCTTCCATCACTTTGTCAATCCGGCGGAAGTCGGCACCGTCACTCAGCAGCGCAGAAAAGCCACCAAAGTACGGGAACAGAATACGGTTCACCAGGAAACCCGGGCAGTCATTCACCACGATTGGGGTCTTACCCATCGCTTTGGCATACGCCACGGTGCGTGCAATCGCAGATTCAGAGGTTTTTTCACCCCGAATCACTTCCACCAGCGGCATTTTGTGTACCGGGTTGAAGAAGTGCATACCACAGAAGTTTTCCGGTTTTTCCAGCGCGGTTGCCAGATCGGTAATCGAAATCGTGGAGGTATTGGAGGTCAGCACGGCACCTTCAGGCAGGTGTTTTTCGGTCTCCGCCAGTACCGCTTTCTTCACGTTTGGATTTTCAACCACCGCCTCAACCACTAAGTCAACACGATCAAAATCGCCGTAGCTCAGTGTTGGCGTAATGCGGTTGATCACCTGCGCCATCTTGGCCGCATCAATACGCTTACGTTTCAGCTGACCGCCCAATAGCTTATTGGCTTCGTCCAGGCCCAGCTGCAATGCCGGTTCCGCAATATCCTTCATCAGGATCGGTGTGCCTTTAGATGCGGACTGATACGCGACACCACCACCCATAATACCTGCGCCCAATACGGCCGCCATTTTCACCGGCTCAGCCTGCGCTTCATATTTTCCGGTGATTTTCTTGATCGCCTGATCTTTCAGGAACAAGCCCACCAAAGCACGCGTCACATCATTCTTCGCCAGCTTGGCAAAACCCTTGGCTTCAATCGGTAACGCTTTGTCACGGGGCAGATTGGCGTGCTTCTGAATCGTTTTCAGTGCCGCCAGTGGCGCAGGATAATGTGGACCGGCTTTGCCGCCGATGTAACCTTTCGCACTTTCAAAGGCCATCATCTGTTCGATCTGATTCAGTTTGATCGGCGACTTTTTCTCTTCACGGCGCGCCATGTAATCAAACTTGCCTGCAATACAGTTACGCAGCAGATCAAGCGCCGCCTCCTGTACCTGCTCGACCGCTACAACTGCATCTGCTGCACCGTCTTTCAGCGCGGCCGCAGCGCGTTTTTCCACACCGCCGCAGATCCATTCATTGGCGTTATCCACACCGATCAGACGTGGCAGACGTACCGTGCCACCCCAACCCGGATAGATACCCAGCTTCACTTCCGGCAGGCCCACTTTGGCACCTTCCGCCATCACACGGTAATCGGTACTCAGGCACAGCTCGAAGCCGCCACCCAGTGCGATACCGTTCACCGCAGTAACGGTTGGGCATGGCAGATCTTCGATGGTGTTGAAGATCTGATTCAACTCCATCAATGCCGCAACGATGGCCTCCTCTTCGTGGGAGAACATCTGGTTAAACTCTTTAATATCCGCGCCGACGATAAAGCAGGACTTGGCGCTGGAAAACATGACACCTTTGAGATCATCCCGGGCCGACAGCTGAGTGACTGCTTCGCGCAGTTCGCCCAACGTCGCCTGATCCAGTTTGTTGATGGACTCGTTTTGGTTATCAAACACAAGATTGAAGAGACCTTCTTCAACCGCTTCCACACGGATCGACTGACCTTGGTAAAGCATCTGATTTGCTCCGTTTATTTTTATTCTCAGCCACGCCATCCGGCGCGGCCGTTAAAGGGAAATAGGTATTGCTTACAATTTACCTGACAGCTCAGGCACGACTTCAAAGAGATCCGCAACCAGGCCGTAGTCAGCCACCTGGAAAATCGGCGCCTCCTCATCCTTGTTAATCGCAACAATCACTTTTGAATCTTTCATTCCAGCCAGATGCTGGATCGCGCCGGAGATACCTACTGCAAGGTATAGCTCAGGAGCCACCATCTTGCCGGTTTGACCCACCTGCATATCGTTGGGTACAAAGCCTGCATCCACCGCTGCGCGCGAAGCACCTACGGCTGCGCCCAGCTTATCTGCCAGCGTATACAGCAGATCGAAGTTTTCGCCGTTACCCATGCCACGGCCACCAGAAACCACCATCGACGCCGCGGTCAGCTCAGGGCGATCACTTTCCGCCAGCGCTTCGCCAACAAACTGTGACAGACCGGCATCACAGGCTTCACTGAAGGTTTCGATTGAGGCATTGCCGCCTTCCGATGACACTGCATCAAAGGCGGTGCCACGCACGGTGATCACTTTTACGGCATCTGATGACTGCACGGTCGCAATCGCGTTACCGGCATAGATCGGACGTTTGAAGGTATCGGCACTTTCCACGGCCATAATATCGGACAGCTGATTCACGTCTAACAGCGCTGCGACCCGTGGAAGCAGGTTCTTACCGTTGGTGGTTGAAGGTGCCAGTATGTGGCTGTAATCATCCGGCAACGCAAGCACCAACTGGGTGATATTCTCTGCCAGCTGATGTTCATAGACAGGAGCGTCGGCCACAATGACTTTATCCACAGTGGGTACAGCGGCTGCCGCATCGGCGACAACCTGACAGTTAGAACCTGCCACCAGCAGATCAATCTCACCGCCGATCTGTTGTGCCGCGGCCAGCGTCGTCAGGGTGACCGGTTTCAATTCGTTGTTATCGTGTTCTGCAATAACCAGTAAACGCATCTGAATAGCCTCCCCTTAAAGTACTTTGGCGTCGTTTTTCAGTTTATCGATCAGCTCATCGACCGAGCTAACCCGGATACCCGCCTGACGTTCAGGTGGCGTTTCCACCTTCAGCAACGTCAGGGCAGAGGTCACAGCAACACCCAGATCATCAGTACTCAGGGTTTCCAACGGCTTGCGCTTCGCTTTCATAATATTCGGCAGGGAGGCATAACGCGGTTCGTTAAGACGCAGATCAGTGGTCACCACCGCCGGCAAATTAAGTGCGACCGTTTGCAGACCACCGTCCACTTCACGGGTGACGTTAACCTTACCCGCGTCGACATTTACTTCGGAGGCAAAGGTACCCTGCGGCCATTCCATCAGTGCAGCCAGCATCTGACCGGTCTGATTGTTATCGGAATCGATCGCCTGTTTGCCCAGCACAACCAGCCCCGGCTGTTCTTTCTCAGTCACTTTGGCGAGCAACTTGGCAATGGACAGCGGGTCCATCTGAGCATCCGCGTCGACGCGAATACCTCGGTCAGCGCCCAGTGCCAACGCGGTGCGGATCTGCTCTTCACATTGTTTAGTGCCAATCGACACCACAACCACTTCATCCGCGATACCGTTCTCTTTCATCCGAACCGCTTCTTCAATCGCGATCTCACAGAACGGGTTCAGGGCCATCTTCACATTGGCCAGATCTACATCGGTGTTATCGGCTTTCACACGTACTTTGACGTTGTAGTCAATCACACGGTTTACTGCGACCAGTACTTTCATCATCGGCCCTTCTTGATGTTCAGGTTATGCCTAAATACTAATCGGAGGGCTGATTTCAACAATGACAAAAACCAGCTTATTTACTGACAAAAAATACCAAGCAACAAAAAACATAATAATTTCAAACACTAAGATACAAACAAAGAACTAACACAAAGATTCAAAAACCATAAAAAATGCCTAATATCCGACCATATCCCGTAGGTTGGGTCGAGCGCAGCGATACCCAACACAACATACCGTTGAAGTCGCTCAATGTTGGGTATCGCGCAGCTCAACCCAACCTACAAAGGATTTATTTTTCTTTGGGCACAAAAAAACCGGCACTAGGCCGGCTAAAACTCACGAAGGTGGATTGCTTGGGTGATCTTGCTCAGCCCCTCATGTGGGTAATTCTTCGCAATATAGCTCAGGCAGGTAGGTTTTTATGACCTCGCTGTCCTGTGCCCAGGTACGACAG
>JAGSHA010000410.1 GCA_023954795.1 Oceanospirillaceae bacterium
GTAAGAAGAGTGATGAAAATTCAGTGTGTTGAAGTGATTGATTGCACCCACAGCGATGACTGGCGTATCCGTGCTGATGAAGATAACCAGCGGCAACCAACTGATGGGATTGCCGAATACGCTGGACTTGATGAGCCGACAGATGAAGCGGTTTACGTGGAACCGTACCGCTTTAAAAGCGGTACCACCGGCGAAATAAAACCCAGCCGGGGAAAGAACAACTAAGGTGTCGTTCCGGCAGGTGGCGCACTGGTCGCATCTTGTGCGGGAGGTAGCTCAGCAAAGCCTTCTTTGATACACCAGTAACTGCGGCCCTGCTCAACCCGCACAACACCATCAAAGCGTTGTTGCAGATATTCAACCGCGTCTTCCAGCGTATCGATATCACAGAGGATTACACCGCCACGTTCGTTCTCAGTCGCAAATAGGTAACTTTTCATGCATCCCCCTAAATTAAGGCGCTAATGATGACGAGATGGAGTGGATGGGGTCAAGTCTAATTTAGCGCCTTTCAGTGGATATAAACAACTGACGGAGCCAGTCATTCACCGCAGGCTGCTTATCCAGATCCAATACAAACTCCTGCCCCCGGGCCGCAGCCTTCAGCTGCACGTCATGCTCGCGCCGATTCCAGCGCCAGGGTTGGCGGTGATAACTCAGCCCTTCGGCAAAATCATCGGGATAAAACAGATCCGGCAACGTCCACTGTGTGCGGTTTTCACCCGGGGTGGTGAGTTGCAGTTGCTCGGCATACGCGGGAAACATCCCATAACCGGCATGTTCCAACACCTCACCTGCAAGGGTCAGCTGAGGGGACGGCAGGTAGAGGGTGTTGAAGGCGTAATCCTTTTGCATATGGGGATGATTGGCCAACTGCGGATATTGCTTAAACACCTCCGGGGACGGATGAACAATCTCACCGACCTGCATCCAGCCGTGGATCAGGTGAATATCCGGGGCACCTTTAACGAACTGCATCCGGCCTTTCACCCGTTCAGTCTGTCGATACCAACCGAAGAACAGAAACAGATCCCCCACACCCACGCCTTCGTGCTCCAAATGTCGCTGGGCAGAGCCGAACTGGCCAAACGCGGGCAACCAGTTATCCGTGTCAGTGATTAAGGATGGATCGATATCCGGATCCAGATGACAGCCACCACGCCACTGTTTACCGCCAAGTTGTTTGATCAGACTGGACAGACTCTGCTTACCCACTTTGAGATGGGAGTATTGAGTCGTCGCGTCATCCTGAGGAATGGGTAACGAGAGCAAACGACCATCAGGCAGGATAGGACTGGGGAGTCCTCCTGCACTGGAGTCGGTGCCTTTACGGCTGAGGATTAACTTCATGACACTTCAGGACTGTAGTGAAGAGTGGAGATTGGGAAAGCTATTCGGGTACACCGTCAATGTGAGGTGCATTTAGCGCATCGTCATACCATCTAGCACGTTCATCCCAGCAGATATTACTCTGCGGTGCGATACTGGCCTGACCATCCAGGCTACCCGCCGGTACAACCAACAGTTTCTCTTTGCCGGACAGACGCGGCATGGCAGACCCACACTCGACGCAAAACGCATGGGCCATTGAACATCCCGGTACATCAAAGCGCTTTACGAACGCATACCCGCGCAGCCAGATGATATTGTCATGCACGGTGAATAAATTGGACGCATGTGCACTGCCTGTCACTTTCTGACAGAGCTCACAATGACACAAGTGAAACTGGGTGAATTGATTTTCACAGTGAAACTTAACTTTGCCGCACAAACAGCTGCCGGTAATTTTGGCCATGTTGTTCTCCCTCTCACTCTGCGCTTAGCTGACCGCGGAAACGGTTGCTTTCGCTTTTTTATCCATTAAGTACACCACAGCTACGGCCCAGAGTACTACTGGCAACATCATCCAGTTCATCGTAAACCAACCCAAAGCGTCTTCCAGCCAGCCCGATGTCAGCGCGGACAACGTCACAACACCAAACACCATAAACTCATTGGCGGCTTGGGATTTGGCTTTCTCTGCCGGTTTATAGGTGCCTGTCAGCAGCTGGGTCGCGGGGATAAACATGAAGTTCCACCCCACACCCAACAGCAGCAACGCTGCAAAGAAATGCCATTCACTGGTGCCGGTCATATTGATCGCGATACAGCCCATAATCAGCACAGCACCACTGTAGATCATCGGTTTAATACCAAATCGATTCACAAGCGAACCGGTAAAAAAGGAGGGTAAAAACATACCTAAGACGTGCCATTCGATCACATTAGCAACCGAACCAAAACTGTAACCACAGCGTTGCATGGCCAGTGGTGTCGCAGTCATCAGCAGGTTCATCACGGCATAGCCCACCATTGCGGCAACAACGGCACCAATAAAGTTGGGCTGGCGAATAATCTCCGCAATCGGACGCGCTTCACCGTGATGTTCATCCGCACTGACCGGTGGAATACGGATCAGGCTGAGCAAGAGCAACGCGATGATGTACAACCCTAACAGGCCGATAAAGGCACCCTGAAACGGGATGTCTTCGACCCACTCCTGACTGGATACCGCCAGCGCAGGTCCGGCGACTGCGGCCAATACACCACCGGCCATGACCATGGAGATCGCGCGGTTCTTCTGATCGGGTGCACAGACTTCAACGGCGGCAAAACGATATAAAGTGCCAAAACCGATACCGATGCCCAGCAGGAAGGTGCCCAAACAGAAGAGATCAAATTGATTGTCATTTAAGGCGAAGATACAGGTAAACGCACCCGCAATGCCGATGGTAGTACCGAGGTAGAAGCCATTCTTACGCCCGATCCGCTTCATCACCAACGATGCCGGAATGGTCGCGGCCATCAGGCCAACAAACTGCATCGCAACCGGCAAGGTGATGAGTGTCGCGCTTGGCGCCATATCACGACCAATCAAGGCCGTGACAGACACTAACAGAATGTTCCCCGTGGTCAGTAACGCCTGACACAGGGAAAGCAGAACAACGTTCATGTTCACAACGTACTACCTCGTTGAAATCCGTTTCCTAAGGTGGGAGGTAGGAAACGGGTATTACAGCGCCAGGATATCAATCATCTCTGGCATTTTTTCCGCCTGCGGCTGCTCAGGATCGAAGTGATTGGTCACACTATCACCGGCGATACCGTGTGCGTAACCTTTCTGCAGCTCCTTAAAGTTGAACAGATTTGTATCGGCCAGATGGGAAGGCACGACGTTTTGCAGCGAACGGAACATGGTTTCGATACGGCCCGGATTGGACTTATCCCAACCGTTCAGCATCTCTTTGATTACCTGACGCTGCAGGTTTTCCTGCGAACCACACAAGTTGCACGGGATAATCGGGAACTGTTTCAGATCAGCGTA
>JAGSHA010000483.1 GCA_023954795.1 Oceanospirillaceae bacterium
AAGTCATATCAATAACTGCTCAGTTTCAGAACAAGCGGTATTGCGGTGCCGTGAGTCGATCAAAGCCTTCATCAATAAAGGTGAGAATGGTATCCGCCACTGGTTGCACCTGTTTATCAATGAGGTAGTCCTGCAATTCACGACCACGGGTATCGGCCTGCTCCAGGGGATAGTCATCACCCAGCCAGACAAATACCGAGTCGGTGTCACCATAGATCACCGTATGATTAAACTGCTCTTCAATACAGGTTTTAGTACGGGTCAGAATCTCATGACCACGCAGTGTGATGGAACTGGAAAGACGTTGATCGTAGAACCGGCATACATTGGAACCCAACACACCATAGAATGAGTTCATAATAATCTTGATCGCCTGTGACAACGGCTGGTTCTGCTCCAGTTTCGCCCGATCACGCGCTTGCCAGAGACCTTCGATCAATCCCGGTAAAATACTGTTGCTGCGGTCAAAAATAGCGTGATTAAATCCCGGTACCAGACACGCTGTGTCAGCCCCCTCTTTCAGGCCTTCCGCCATCCCAACCGGGTCGATTTTAAAGGTGCGGATAATACTCGGGTACAGGCTTTTAAAGTCCAGCACCAATACCTGACGAAACAATCCCGGCTGGGAATCCATGACATAACCACCGGGGGCGTCTAAACCGGATTGCCCGGAGGCATATTCGGGGGCGACATAGCCCTCCCGGTGCATCAGTGGTAGATACTGGTTATCAAATGCTGCCGCTGAACCGCCTACTTTATCCAACGGTAAACCGGTTAAACGCGCCCGCTCCACCAGATAGTGCAGCAGCTGCGCTTTTTCAAAAATATCCCAAACCAGTCGGCAATCTTCCAGGTTGTATCGCGCTAACGCGGGTTTATCTTCATGGTATAACCGTTGAATCTCATCACCACGTTGCTCAACGTGATCAATCAGCTTGCCCCGATCAAGAAAATGGCGGGAGACATACTCCAATGAGAAGCTCTCGAACTGGAATGTCGCCCCTTTCATCGTATCGATACCGTCCAGCACAATACGACCACTCAGACGGGCATACCACTTGCCCTGCCCCGATTGATGCAGCTGCAGTGGTTGTTTATCACGCCCCAGCAGCAGCGGCATTTGTAGCGTTTCAGCGCGCTGATACAGTACCCGAAAGTCAAAACCGACGACGTTCCAGCCGATAAAGATATCTGGGTCTTCCGCCCGCACCACTTCAACAAACCGTCTCAGCAAACGACGCTCGTCCGGCAGAAATTCCAGTCCCGGTTGGTCCTCACCTTTTCCCGTCATCAACACCAGCTGCAAGCGATCGCTGTAGAGACCGATGGATAGAATCTTGTCCGCCCGCATGGTGGTTTCAAGATCGATCGACAGCACACGAAACTCGGGCACATAGTTACCGGGTTTAAGTAAGACCTGCTGATTGTGTTGGTAAACCGTCACTGAACCCTGAATAAAGCGTTCCATCAGGTACCGGTCAGCATGACGAATATCCTCCTCCAACAACGCAATCCCTGCACGTTGCAGGCGCTCTATCGCCTGCCGGTGAGACTTAAGAGAGGTCGTATACAGTGCGCTCACACCAAGCTGATTCAGATCCTGAAGAGCAACTTTCGCCAGCCGCCAACCTGATAACCCCGCCAAGGCGCTGCGGGCTGCATCCAGCTGTTCGTCATGAATAAAAAAGACGGCTTCCTGCGCGGGAAGATCAACGCTGAACGGCCCCTCAGGGCCACAAATCCAGTAACGCAGGCAGATACCCTCCGCCTGGTCGAGTTGCTGCCGGGTCAGCAAAAAACCGGGTATGGGCGGTAAAGAAAAAGGAAAGGAGGCAGCATCACTCATGCCCTACGCCGCCTAAATAACAAGGTGTGTTCAGTCACGCACGCAAACAACGTGATCAATATCGCTAAAACGATCAAAGCTGAGAATCTTGGATTTTGTGTTTGCGCCAAATGCATAGCCAAACATCCCCGTCCGACTCCAGTAGTCGGTCTGTTGATTGCTCAAAGCGCCACGATACAGCAAGCCGGTCAGCTCCAGTACGTTGGGGAGTCGGCCACCTTCTGCTTCACAATAGGTATACGCACCTTGCCAGTTATATTCGGTCTCTCCCGCTTCTTGATAGCTCAGCTCAGCGCTGCTTTTTATCGCCAGCATGACGAATCCGGCCAGCACAACCGCACCAGCAACCAGCAGCATTAGAATCCATCGCAACATCGGTCTTTGACTCCCTTCAACGGCTATCTGTGGTCAGCTTCAACTGGAAAACGGTGCAACGACTTC
>JAGSHA010000070.1 GCA_023954795.1 Oceanospirillaceae bacterium
AAACTGTGTGTTGGTATTGCCGATGAACACCTCGGTATCGGAGATGTACTCTTTGATCGTATCGGCACCCGTGCGGGTATTGCTGACCAAAGATGTCATCTCACTGACGTTCTTGTCGATCTCTGAGGTTGCACTGCTGACCTTCAAAGACAATGAACGCACTTCATCAGCCACCACCGCAAAGCCTCGTCCCGCCTCGCCTGCTCGTGCGGCCTCAATGGAGGCGTTCAGGGCTAAGAGGTTGGTCTGGTCAGAGAAGTCTTTCACCATCCCCAGCACCCGCATGATGTTTTCTGAGTTTTCCGATAACTGATGCACCGTACTCTGGAACTCACTAATCTGCTTGCCCACCGCTTGCACTTGATCCTGCACGCGGGTCATCTCTGTACTGGAACCTCGCACTTCTTCCAGGTTATTGCTGTTGCGCTCCGAGATCTCCAGCGTGTGGGCCGCAATCTCATCGATCGCCGCAGTGGCTTCCTGACTGGCCTGAAACACCATTTGGGCACGGGTTTCCTGCTCTTCTGCCGAGGTATGCGCTTCGTTCACCACCTTCTGCAACTGGGTCGCACTTAGTGCCACCTGCACGCTGCGCTGTCGCGTGGAAGAGATCATCTTCTTCAGGCTATGGGAGAAGTCGTTATAGCTTTCCGCCATGCTGGAAATTTCGTCGTGGGAGTACTGCGGCAAAGTAGCTGATATATCACCATCACGCTCTTTTACGGCACGCAAGACGTTGGTGATACTGCCAATCGGACGCAGAAATAGATGCCGCATAAAGAAGATGGTAAATGTTCCGATAAGGAACGTGTAGATCAGCAGGACCAGCGAGGCGACAGACAGCGTTGATGCGCTCTGTTCAAGTACCGCACCTGCCGCCTGACTCGTATCGAGCTGAGCATGAAGTGAATTCAGATCCTGATAGACCCAATACCCGATGGCCGCAACGATGAGGTTCGGCCCCAATAGGAAAACGACGTTGCCAACTATTTTTTTGGTGAGGGAGTTAAAAAACGTCTTTTCAATACTGCTGTAAAGACTCATGTGACATGCCCGTTGTTGTTATCGTTTATTTAATGTTTTTTATCTGCACTTTTAAAATTCTAAGGCGGCGTATACTGCGTTTTCAAACACGCTGACGCCGTCGTTCCCTCGAAACTGTCATTAGAAAATCTAACACAGCACCTGATGCTTGCAACTGTACTTTCAGAAGTACAGTAGAGGATATCGGCACTGTAACCCTAGTCTTAAGGTATTGTACTGTGAGACAAAAGTAGCAACCAACGCCCAGAAGCGCTTGCTGTGGTTGAAATGCTTGAGATGAGCCAGCTCGTGGACGATCACATAGTCCACCTGATCGACGGGCGCCATGATCAGCCGCCAGTTCAATGAGACGTGTCCCCGGCTGTCGCAGCTACCCCAGCGGCGGCGAAAACTCTTGACCGTCAAACCCGACGCTACCAACCCGGTAATCTGCTGCCAGTGTTGAAGGCGCTCTGACAGATAAGTGTGGGCTTGCTGCTGATACCAGCTTTTAACCAGATCGGTTACACGTTCAACTTCAGGGCGGCTGCCACGGCGGGATAACGTTACCCGTAATCGATCATCAGCTCGCTCGACGTGATTGCGCGGTCCATACCGCCAATCGAGCACTAAGACCTGTCCGAGAAACGGTATTTCAGCCCCCTGCGCAATACGAATTTCAAACGCTTGCCCTTGCTCAGCGAGGCTCTGCTGTTTCTGTACGATCCAGTGACGTTTCTCCGCAACCCAGCCTTCAATCCAGCGATCATCCACCCAATGCGGGACCAGTACGCGGACCTGACCCGGTTCCACTTTAATGGCGGCGGTGCGACGTCTTTTACTGCGCACGATTTCGTAGGCTATGCGTTCTGTTGTCATCAAATTTATCTGCTGGCAGTTTGTTGCGAGGGCTATCATAGTAGACTTGAATCAGAAGCACATCGCCAAACCGCAACCCACTGAGGCTTTTCGCTCAATGTCCCTGATTCCGATGGACGATTTACTCGCCGAAATCCGCGCCTGTGAACACTGCGCAGCGCAACTGCCTTTAGGTAGCAATCCTGTGGTGCGCGCATCATCCGGCGCACGTCTGATGATTATCGGACAAGCCCCAGGTACTCGGGTGCACAAAACGGGCATTCCGTGGAATGATCCCAGCGGTGACCGCCTGCGTCAGTGGTTAAATCTCGACTCGGAACAGTTTTATGACGAATCCCGGATTGCCATCATGCCGATGGGCTTTTGCTATCCAGGTAAAGGGAAATCGGGCGACCTCCCCCCGCGCAAAGAGTGTGCACCGCTCTGGCATCCTAGCTTACTGGAGCAGATGCCAGACCTCCAACTCACCCTGCTAATTGGTCAGTATGCGCAAAAGTACTATCTTGAGGACCACGACAAAACACTCACTGAGCGGGTACAGCAATGGGCGGAGTGCCGGGAAGGCTTCATCCCCCTGCCACACCCTTCACCTCGCAACCAGCTGTGGTTAAAGCGCAATCCTTGGTTTGAAGATGAAGTCGTGCCGATGTTACAGCAGCGGGTTGCTGCGCTGTTATTAGATTGAGAATGGGGATGAGCAATTCTAAATTTTGCTATGGCATCGACGCACCCACGCCAGCAGCTCTTTCCCTGCATCCAGCTGATCGGTTTCAGCATATCGCATCTGCTCGTAACGACCCGCAATCTGGCTGAGCACCTCTGCCAAATCAGGACGCACGTCAGCCACACGTTCACAGTATCGCTTTACCGTTTCTCCCGGACTGCGGCCCAACCCGGCTTTACGTTCCAAGCGTTGCGACAGTTTTTCCAGCGCCTGATCATGCGGGTCTTTCGGGTTGTTCCAGCTGTGCCAGAACACCCGTAGAGCAACGAGTGTCATCACCAGCATAAACGGGATCAGCAACGCCAAGGCAACCCTCAAGGGTGTTATTTCACCTAACAGCCGGGTGAGAAAATCGTTCTGATAGCGATGATAATTCACCACCCATTGCTGCCAGCCATAGGACAAAGCATCCCACTTTAACCACAGATCAGCGAACATACTGTCTTTGCGGACCAGCAAGCTCCCTAATGGGGTGTCTTCAAGGAAACTTTCCTGCTCTGAAAACAGCTCTTCTGCCGGTCTTTCGATCCGCTCAGGCGCCACCGCAGCGGTCGGATCAAAACGCACCCAGCCTTTTCTCGGCAACCACGCCTCGACCCAGGCATGAGCATCGTACTGACGCACCAGCAAATACTTCTCGTAAGGATTCCACTCTCCCCCCTGATAACCCGCCACGACGCGCGCCGGGATACCTACAGAACGCAACATAAACACCATGGATCCCGCAAAGTGTCCGCAGAACCCTTTCTGGCTGGAAAACAGAAACTGATCGATCTGGTTCCCTTGCAGTTTTCCGGGGCTCAACGTGTAGGTGAAGTTGAGATGATAAAACGCCATTAACATTCGGATGTAGGCCTCTGGCGAACCTGCGCGGGTGTACCATTCACGCGCCGTTTCTCGACTGCGCGGATTAGTCAGCGGCAAACTCAACTCACGCCTGTAGTTCAGCGCATTGCTCTTTACTGCCAAGCGATACTGCGCAGCAGAGTGAAGATCAAACTGCTCTCGGGTATTGATAGGGTTTGCCCGCTGGAACGTAATATCTGAATTTAGCTCCACACCATCCGGCACAGACACCGGCATATCTAATGCGGGAATATACATTCGCCCGGTCGGCTCCAACATCAGTGAATAGCGGTATGTCGGCTGTTTCATTTGCAGCGACTCGGTAATCTGGGGACGCGGATCCTGCTGTTTTCCCTTATACCAACGGAGACCGTCAAAGTCCGGGTACGTCATCACTCGCCAGTAAAGCGCACTTTGAGGAGGAGGCTCACCCTTAAACTCCACTCTGAATGCAACGTCTGAAGAACGGGTTAAATGGGTGATATCACCGGGCGACATCGTTTCAGATAGACCGGTCTTAGCCCCACCCACATCCATCTTAAGCGACCATATCGGTCCCATTCGCGGAATCAAAATAAACAACACCAGCATCAGTGGCAGGGACTGCATCATCATCACTGCACTGCTGCGGAATGGGCGTCCCATATCCACGTTGTGCGTTTGGTAGATGGCCAGCAAAGCGGCTGTGGTCAGCTGGATTGCCACCAACACATAGGCCGCCATCCAGATACTTTGATCAAATAATAGTGCACTGCCAGCCACAATATACGCTACGTAGACCACCAACAGCGCATCACGCTGACGGTAGATCTCCAGCGACTTCAGGCCAAACCCTGCGATCAACAGCGCCACCATACCGTTGACACCACCAACGCCACCGTAGCTAAAAAATACCCCGCCACAGGCCAGAAACGAAAATAGCGCGAGCACACTCCAGTGCGGAAACGACCAGCGCCCCGTGTGGACCATCAACCGCCAGCCTATCGTTCCCGCTATCGCCGCCGGAACCCATAACGGCAGGTGAGTTAAATGGGGCACCAATACTGCAATGATCGCAATGAACTGCCACATCAGCGCCGGGCGACTCAGACGAAATTGATCGCTCACCCTACTCCTCCCGGAAACAGTGCCAACGCAGTCAGCAACTGCTGACGGTGGCTTTCTCCCCGATCCGGTTCAAAGTCCCTGCCAGGTAGGCGCAGTCCGTAATGCTCCCCCTGCTTCTCAAGCTGAAGCACTAAATAGCATAAGCAGGACAGGCGGGTTTCCGTGGGCATGCCTGTCAGGGCATCCCAATCAAGCCAGACTCGCTCATCCACCTCAGCATGAAACGTTTTGGCATGCAGTCCCTGTCCGCGGGCGTAGGTTTTCCATGCCACGTGACGCAAAGGCATACCGGGATGATATTGCTCTAACCCGGCAAAATCCTCCCCGCCATCAAGCGACTGCATCCGCCCGTCGCCCTCCGAACGGATATAAGATTGTGGCTGAAGGCTTTTTTTCGGACTGGGATACACAACCGCATTGCTATCGACCTCAAGCCAACTCCAGACTCGTAGCAACCCAAGCGGGTACACGCTTTCGATCAGCAACGGACGAGGATGCAACCGCCCTCGCTCTGGTGCCGGGTGATAGAGGCGCACCGCGCAACCCGAGTGATCAATCATCTCAATGGTTTGCGACTGACATCCTTTCCATGCGAGCTGCACATTTTCCCGCTCACGTTTACCACCAGCACTTAAGCGCAGCTCAAATTCAGCCTGCTCACCGGCAAAACAGGGGTAACCCTTAATAGCGGTAATCTTAATTCCGGAGAGATTGCTGTACGTATAGATTATTGAGAGAACAAAGATGCTAAGCAGTAAAAACGCCACCGCATGGAGCAGATTGTTTTCGTAGTTCACACCGATAAGCAGCAACAGGAGCGAGACGAAAATGAACCCCCAACCGGAACGGCTGGGGAAGATAAAAATACGTTTATGGTTCAGTTCAATTGAGCGACCTTTTGGACGTCGACGCGCCGCCCAGCGATCAAATGGCCGCCGCAGGCTTTTTCTAAGCTTAGCGAACATGACAAACCGCTGACCTTCAGCCGACAACATCAACCTCACTAAGCAATCGCTGCACCAACGCCAACCCACCATGCTCGGCATAGTCTTCAGCCGCCCGCAAACGGTGACCAAATACGGGCTTCAACAACGTTTGCAGATCCTCCGGTACAACATATTGGCGACCATGCATATAGGCCCATGTTTTAGCACTGCGCAGCAACGCCAGCGCACCACGTGGCGAGATACCGTATGCAAAGCCTTTCGCTTCACGGCTGTAACGCACCAGGCGCTGCAAGTAATCTAGCAGGCTGTTCGATGCCTGCACTTTATCGCACGCAAGGTAGATTTCACGCAGTGTTTGCTGATCGATACACACCGGCAGATCACCAATACGACCCCGAACATCCCCGCCTTTTAGCAGCTCCCGCTCAGCTTCGTGGGCCGGATACCCCAATTCAATTCGCATCAGAAAGCGATCGAGCTGCGACTCCGGTAAAGGAAAGGTACCGTATTGACTCAGAGGGTTTTGGGTCGCTATAACAAAAAACGGGTCCGGTAACGGATAGGTATGGCCGTCCAGAGAAACCTGATGTTCCTCCATTGCCTCCAGTAATGCGCTCTGGGTTTTAGGTGTCGTCCGGTTAATCTCGTCCGCTAATAGCAGCTGTGTAAATACGGGTCCGCGATGAAAACGAAACTCACTGTTACCCGCATCAAACACGGTTACACCTAACAGATCGGCGGGCAGCATATCGCTGGTGAACTGGACACGTTGATAGTTCAGCCCCATCACCTGTGCCAGAGCATGCGCCAGCGTGGTTTTACCCATACCCGGCAGGTCTTCAATGAGTAAGTGCCCATGCGCAAAAAGACAGGTCAATGCCTGCCGTATCTGCCGCTCTTTGCCGTATAGCACACCACCAATCACCTCAATGGCATGGTCTATCTTTTCCTGCATATCGCTTCCCTGGTTGCCGTAACAAAAAAGAACTTCAGACAATAATCAAATGACTCCCGAAAACAGACAACGGTCTCCACCCGGGAGTTCAATCGGGATCAGAACCTCAACGGAATCGATTCACTGTGATAGTCAGCAAAGCTGTTTGTGCAAGCCTCATCATGGGGAATCACCTGTACCAGATTGGCACGATGCACACCGGCCCGGTGACAAATGTCATAGGCTTCGGTCACACTTCTACAGGTAATCACACCACCTTCATTATCTTTAATCAGGTCCTTTGCAACCTCTTTGTCCTTGCCGTATTCAACTTGAATCACCATTGGACCACAACCGGACTCAATGAAATTTACGTTACGCAGACGATGCTGTTCCGCCAGAGTGATGAATTCAGACATATTCATAGCACAGGCTCCTCTCGTTAATTAGCAGGCTGTACGTTCCGTGCGCCAGACTTGGATCAGATCAGATCCAGCTCGCTGTAAGCTACTTAAGCTTAGCTGAGGGTGCAGAAAAGGGTATGAGGAAATTTACACGCGAAAAATCAGATACTTGATAAAAAAAAGCCCCAACATAAGCCGGGGCGAACCTAGAGTGCTATGTGTCACATTGATAAGACAGGCAAGATTTCCTCCAGCCCCTGTGACGCCCTATCAAGGAAGGCTGGAAATCTAGCCAGACTGGCGGGACATTGCGCTAAGGCATCAACGCTCCGCCATCATGGCTGACTCTGCTTAATACAAGTACCGTGCCAGTTTTATAAATGGAGAAGACGCCCCGTATAACAAGGCCCGCGCCGATCTTGATTAAATATTGCTCACTTAAAAACCTAATCAAATCATGATGTTTTGCTTCACAGACACAACCCGATTTATGATTTGCTTAAATCGCAGGCACAAAAAAACCTGTATGAATCACTCCATACAGGTTTTTAATGTATGGGCCGGTTGTTTAACCGACCGCATTGATCTTAGTGGTGGTGACCGCCCGCGCCGTGCGCGTGACCGTGCTCCACTTCTTCTTCAGATGCTTCGCGTACTTCAACAACTTCAACGCTGAAGTTCAGGATCTGACCCGCCATTGGGTGGTTGCCGTCCAGCGTAACGCCATCTTCTTCAACCTTGATCACAGTCACTGGCTGCTCACCCCATGGCGCCTGAGCCATAAACTGCATGCCTACTTCAACTGAATCTACACCCTCGAAGTTTTCCTTAGGCACTTTCTGGATCATTTCTTCGTGTACTTCGCCGTAACCTTCAGAAGGCTCTACACGTACATCCAACTTATCGCCAACCTGCTTGCCCAGCAGCGCATTTTCCAGACCTGGAATGATATTCTGAGCGCCGCACAGAAACGCCAGAGGCTCCTGTCCTTCAGATGAATCCAGAACCTCACCACTGTCGTTTTTCAGGGTGTAGTTGATCTGGACAACTGTTTTATCAGCGATCTGCATTGAGAAACTCTCCATTAGAGAAAGGAAATGCACAAAGTTGCTCAAACCTCAGCCAGTCAGCTGTGTGCAGGCGGAAACACCTTTGAACCTTCCAAAAAATTAGTTAGGAAGTGCCATCATAACCAAAGCATTATGGGGTCTGCCAGCGTAAACCCGACGAAAAACAGGTCAAAGCGAAAATACTGCCTTAAACGCGCACAAACTCGGCGTTCTCAGCGCCCCAGCACCAGATATTCTCTGGATTTAGATGCACACCGCCCACCCAACGATCAATTTGCCGTTGAGCCAGCCAGTTTGCATCTCCTTCCAATACCTCAGCCCCGAGATCAGTGATCAACAGCTGTTGCTGTAAAAATGCCTCATCCGCCCCAAACATCCCCGGCAATTTGAACGCGGTGCCATCCGCCAGAGCAATCAAAGGCCGATCACTTTCAACCATCCTCTTAACTACCAACCAGAAGCTGGAGTCACCCATAAACTGAGGATTTTCCAGCTGCTGAGAGCCCTTGAACACGCTACCCGGTGCAGATTCTCCACCTGAAAGAATCGACAGTATCTGTCGCTCTGTACGGTTAATACCGTTTAAATCCGGATATTCCTCTGCCAGACGCTGAAGGCCACTTTTCAAATATGGCAGGCAACTCAAATCTTGTTTTAACATCGCGGCTAACATACGTGGATTTGATGCAGTCAACGCATACCAGGCTTCTTCCGCAACCTGCAACTGCTCGGTACTAACGACCTGACGCTGATTCAGGCATTCGGGCAAATCATGCTCTTCGGTTGCCAGTCCCAACAGGAACGGCACCAATACCAACTCCGGTGGCTGACAATGACGACCCGCCTCACTGTTATACCAACTAAGCAGCTGAATCAGGTGCAATTGATCGTAAAGCTCGGGTGAGTTCCAGATCACCACCCCCCCTTCACGAGCGCTCGACAGGAAAACCGCATCACGCGACTGAAAGTGCGTCAGTGCTTCAAACTCACTTGCCCAACCACAATGGTGGATAAAGTTTGCCCGTACCTGCGACATCTCATCCAGCGTTAAACCGGCAGGTACCGGTCCATCATGAAGAACATCGGCCCAGGACAGAAAGCGCCCGCTGACACCCGCGTGCTGAAGTACTTGATTGGCGTTATCGCCATTGGTGATATGAAGCATGATCGAAACATCCTTAGAAAGTCGCAGGCCTATATTGTAGCGATATTTGTGCACTGTAATGGAGTTAAAGATCTATTTTTAGCTTTACGCCAACCACCCTCTCAAACTCTATACATAACCTCTGCGTCACCAACCGATCAATCATTCAACACAACACCGACAGAGCCGAATTTCCGCAACGCACAATACATTTTGGGAATATCTCACTCATTCGAATACGTTATAATTTCAATGTAGTCGGCTTCTGCTGTCTATTTCTCAATGATTTCATCGTTGTTTTTATGCCGTGGCGCACCATTTAGGTGCCCACGGCTTTTTTCTGTGACTTTCCGATAAAATTCCCTGAGTAGGGCTAGATAAACTGGCATTCACGGGGCATCATTTCGAAACTTATCTAAAATAAGTGAGATAAGTTGGCTTCGAAGTGGAGTAATGCCAATGAACTACGTCTGGCCCGGTACATTACTAACTTGCACCCTTGTACTAACAGGATGCAATGACAGCACCCCTAGCGACAAAGCGGACGGCAAAACACTTTTCGCACACTATTGTGAAAGCTGCCACGGTCAAACTGGAAACGGAAAGTTTCTGCAAGGAATTCCTGCTAATGCCCGTACATCTCTCACCCGGCAGGAAGTGATCAATCTGGTGCTTTATGGCCGCGACGATAAACCAGCGATGCCAAGCTTCCGCAAACAACTCAGCCCCCGACAGGCGCAAAAAGTAGCGGATTACCTGCTATTTACCCTGAAAGCTCAATAACTCTCTTTCTGCTGCCAATTTACCGTTCAGACTCAGTCCGTTTTTTACCCCCAAAAAAAAAGCGCCCCAAAGGGGCGCTAAATAGATCTCTTCTGCTCGATCGGGAAATGTCTGATTAAGCGATTACGCCCACTCAACCAATTCGATGTTGTCGAAGACCAACTCAGATCCGTCTGCGAAAGTCACAACACCGCTAGAATCAGCAGACAGTGCCAAAGCCTGATCTGCCATGTTTACATCAACCGCCTGACCATCAACAGTCAATGTCCAGTCATTACCGTGCGCACACAGTTCAACCGTATCAGTCCAGCAATCACTTTTACCGCCATTGAAATAGTCATTGCCGTCGCCCGCAGCGAATGCGTAGGTATCATCACCACGACCACCGTAAGCCATATCTGCATCTTTACCGCCAACCAGGAAGTCATCACCAGCACCACCTTTCAGCGTGTCACAACCGTCACCGCCATTCAGTACGTCGTCGCCACGACCACCTTTTAGCGTGTCGTTACCAGCTTCGCCAGTCAGCACATCATCACCGCGGCCACCGCGCATGATATCGTCACCGCCACCGCCCAGCAGCACGTCGTTGTCGCCACCGCCGTACATAGAGTCGTTACCATCACCACCCTTCAGCACGTCGTTACCGCTACCACCTCTCAGTGTGTCGTCGCCTTCACCACCTTTCAGCGTGTCATCGCCACGACCACCGCGCAGAACATCATCGCCAGTACCGCCGTCGAAAACGTCATTGCCTTTACCACCGCGCATGGTGTCATTACCATCATTACCTTGTGCAACGTCATCGCCACGACCGCCTACGATGAAATCCTCACCGCTACCGCCTTCCATGTAGTCGTTGTCGTTACGACCTTTAAGGACATCGTTGCCTTCACCGCCTCGCATTACGTCATCACCACGACCGCCGAACAGTACATCGTTACCTTCACCGCCATCCAGCGTATCGGCACCACGTCCGCCGTGAGTTACATCTTCACCTGCACCGGAATAAACCACATCATCACCGGCACCTGCTTTAACAACATCATCACCATTGCCCGAAACAACAGCATCATTTCCTGAGCCCGCCTTAACAAAGTCGTCGCCTTCGCCGGTCGCTTTGTAGAAATCATCGCCTGCACCCAGGTAAACAGAGTTGTTGCCCTGACCACCCTTAACTACATCATCACCACCTAACGTTTTGATGATCTGACGACCTGACTCATCGACGATGACATCGTCACACTGAGTACCAGCAACTACTTCAGTATTGTCTTCGCAAGATGCAGAAATGTTGTTTGAGTCGGTCATTGTAAGCTCCTGTTTTCCCTAAGTTTCGCAAGGGGCATAACGTTTGAATGAGTCCAGTATACCCAATTCAAACACACCATCAACACATTTATTGCCATCATGTTTTAATAAACAAATAACTTGTTGTTTTTATTATATTTTTTTACTTTAATTTGTTTTAATTCGCCAGACCCTAAACAGATTCAAACAAAACTCTCATCCCGCTCCCGCATCAGGGCATGAAATTCTGCCACCCACAACCTGAATCGGATCTTAAAGCCCTTCC
>JAGSHA010000093.1 GCA_023954795.1 Oceanospirillaceae bacterium
AACTTCAATACTGATGTCGAAACGGTAAGACGGAACATCGATCAACCAAGCGTCATCGCCGTCCTTAGCCACAGCCATACCCAGACGGGTCAGGATCTCTTCAATCTCTGCAACCGGCATATCAAAAGACAGGTAGCTGTTCACTTTAGCGTGACGCAGACGCACTTTTTCAACTTTTGGCAGGTTATCTTCGCTGGCCACTTCGGTCACAGGACCGGCTTCACCACCACAGATATCCAGCAACAGCTCAGTTGCACGCTCCATAGCCTTAACCTGCAGCTGCCAATCCACACCACGCTCAAAGCGGTGAGATGAGTCGGTATGCATACCGTAAGAGCGGGCGCGCCCAGCAATAGAGATCGGATTAAAGAATGCCGCCTCGAAGAAAACATCTTTGGTTTCAGCGGTCACACAGGATGCTTCACCACCCATGACACCCGCGATACCCAATGCACCGTTCTGATCAGCGATAACCAGCGTGTCGTCATTCAACGAAACTTCCTGACCATCCAGCAGCGTCAGCTTTTCGTCCTGCTCAGCCATACGTGCAATGATGCTACCGGACAGCTTGTTCAGGTCATACGCATGCATCGGCTGGCCCAGCTCTTGCAAGACGTAGTTGGTGATATCAACAACAGGATCGATAGAACGCACACCCGCACGACGCAGCTTTTCAACCATCCATAAAGGGGTCTGTGCCTGTACGTTAACATTACGGATCACACGTCCCACAAAGCGAGGACAGTGCTGTGCTGCTTCCAACGCAATTGGGAAGCTGTCTGCGATTGCAGGCTCAGTGACTGTTGTCTCAACGTAAGAAACCGGCGCCTTGAACAGCACACCCACTTCACGCGCAATACCACTGATGCTCAGACAGTCTGCACGGTTAGGTGTCAGGTCGACATCGATAATCATGTCGTCCAGATTCAGGTACTCTCGCAGATCAGCGCCAACAGGGGCATCCGCCGCCAGCTCCATGATGCCGCCATGATCTTCAGACAGACCCAGCTCATCTTCCGCACACAACATGCCGAAAGACTCTACCTGACGCAGTTTGGCTTTTTTGATTTTGAAGGCTTTGCCATCAGGTGTCGGCAGAACCGCACCGACTGTAGCGAATGCTGTTTTCAGGCCCGCACGTGCATTTGGTGCACCACAAACTACCTGAAACTCCTCGCTACCATTGCTGACTTTGCAGACCTGCAGCTTATCCGCATCCGGATGCTGCTCGGCTGTCAGAATCTCACCGACGATAACGCCGGAGAAGTCTTTAGCAACCGCTTCAACTTCATCTACTTCCAAACCGGCCATTGTTACCTGATGGGCCAGTTCCGCTGTATCTACTGCTGGATTTACCAGCTCGCGCAACCACTGTTCGCTGAATTTCATTCTGTTTTCCCAGGAATTCTGTTGTTAATCGTTATGACTCAATGCTTATCAGTGCCTGTAATCAGGAAAACTGACGTAAGAAACGCAGGTCATTTTCGAAGAACAGGCGCAGGTCATTTACGCCGTAACGCAGCATCGCCAGACGCTCTACACCCATGCCGAAGGCAAAACCGGTGTATTCCTCAGGGTCGATACCCACAGATTCAAAGACTTTCGGATGCACCATGCCGCAGCCCAGTACTTCCATCCATTTACCGTCACCACGATCGATATCAACTTCGATAGATGGCTCAGTGAATGGGAAATAAGACGGACGGAAGCGGACCTTAACGTCCTCTTCAAAGAACTCACGCAAGAACTGCTCCAGTGTCCCTTTCAGATCGGCAAAGCTGACATCTTTATCTACCAGCAAACCTTCTACCTGATGAAACATCGGGGAGTGAGTCTGATCATAGTCGCAACGATATACACGACCCGGGCAAACGATACGCAGAGGCGGTTCCTGCTTCTCCATGGTACGGATCTGCACACCGGACGTGTGCGTACGCAGCAGCGTATGCGCATCGAAGTAGAAGGTATCGTGCATGGCACGTGCAGGGTGATGCGCAGGAATGTTCAGAGCTTCGAAGTTATGGTAATCATCTTCGATCTCCGGACCTTCAGCCACACTGTAACCAATGCCTGCGAAGAACTCTTCGATACGCGCCATGGTCTTAGTCACCGGGTGCAAACCACCCAGCGCTTCGCCACGACCCGGCAGAGAAACATCAATGGTTTCAGACGCCAGTTTCGCTTCCAGCGCAGCAGCATCAAAGTCAGCTTTGCGACCATTGAGCTTAGCGGTCACAGCCTGAATGACTTCATTGATACGAGCACCCGCTGCCGGACGCTCTTCCGCAGACAGCTTACCCAGACCTTTACGCAGCTGGCTCAGCGCGCCTTTTTTACCTAAATACTCAACGCGAACCTGATCCAGGTCCTGCGCATTTTCAGCCTGTTCAGCAGCAGCAATCGCTTCTGCCAAAAGGGTTTCGATGTTTTCCATTTCCGGCTCCAAGTGATGGGGTGGAATGCTGCTTTAGATATGTACGTGCAGCGTTTTCCAGAAACTCTGCTCAGCCGACTCGGCATGATATTGTTGATACAACCTGCCAAAACAGGCTCACCAGAGTTCCCAAAAAATAGGGGAAGAGCTTGCGCCCTTCCCCTATTCAAAGAATCAATTACCTACAAGAGGTGGGTCGCTTATGCTAGAGCAGCTTTCGCTTTCTCTACAACAGCAGCAAAACCAGCCTGTTCGTATACAGCCAAGTCAGCCAGAACCTTACGGTCGATTTCAACGTTAGCCTTTTTCAGACCAGCGATGAAACGGCTGTAGGACATGCCGTTGATACGTGCAGCAGCGTTGATACGTGCAATCCACAGAGCGCGGAACTGACGCTTACGCTGACGACGGTCACGGTATGCATACTGACCAGCTTTAATAACTGCCTGTTTTGCTACGCGGAATACTCGAGAACGAGCACCGTAGTAACCTTTTGCCTGTTTCAGGACTTTTTTATGACGACGACGAGCAATCACACCACGTTTAACGCGAGCCATGACAATCTTCCTTTTTCAAATTCTTAAACTAAAAAATAAAAACCAATACTTAGATGTATGGCAGCATGCGTTTGATCAGAGCCTGATCAGCAGCGTGAACCTGCATCATTGGACGAAGCTGACGCTTACGCTTGGTAGATTTCTTAGTCAGAATGTGACTTGTGTAAGACTGCTTGTGCTTGAAGCCGTTGGCAGTTTTCTTAAAACGCTTAGCCGCACCGCGGCAAGATTTCATTTTAGGCATTACTAATCTCCACGCATTCGTTTGATTATTTTTCACCTGACAAACAACAAAACCCGCGGCCACTTCTTACGAAGCAGTCACGGGTATGATGAGATGCAGGTTACTTTTTCTTCTTCGGAGCAATCATCATGGTCAATTGACGACCTTCCATCTTAGGACGCTGTTCAACGGTACCCAGCTCCACCAGATCTTCTTCGATCCGGCGCATTAGCTGCATACCCAGTTCCTGATGGGCCATCTCACGACCACGGTAACGCAAGGTTACCTTTGCCTTGTCTCCGGATTCCAGGAAACGTATCAGGTTGCGTAGTTTTACCTGATAATCCCCATCTTCCGTATTAGGACGGAATTTCACTTCCTTGACCTGAATCTGGTGCTGCTTCTTCTTCGCTTCAGCAGCCTGCTTCTTCTGTTCGTACACATGCTTTCCGTAATCCATCACTTTACAAACGATGGGATCGGAATCAGCGATCTGTACAAGGTCAAGTCCTGCTTCCTGAGCTGCCTCAAGAGCATCTTTAAACGGTACAACGCCAATTTGGCCACCGTCTGGACCGATCAGTCGGCATTGTGTCGCACGGATATTTTCGTTAATCATTGGACCCTGCTCGCGGCGAGGGTTCCTTCTGTTATCACGCCTGATGGTTCTATCTCCTGATCAGATTTTTTCCAGTTACCCTTTCTCAGCAATCTTGTTGCTGAGCAGTGCAATACACTCGTCTATAGATAAGGTCCCGAGGTCCTCACCCGTCCGAGTGCGCAAGGCAACGGATCCAGACTCTACTTCCTTATCACCTACTACCAGAAGGAAAGGAACCTTCTGTAAAGTACGCTCGCGAATTTTAAAGCCGATCTTCTCATTTCTCAAGTCCGCATGTGATCTTATACCTGCTTCTTCGAGACGCTGGACAACTTTTTCGCAATATTCGCCTTGTTTATCGGTAATATTCATCACTACAGCTTGCAGCGGAGACAACCAAGCCGGCAAAGCACCTGCATAGTTTTCAATCAAAATACCGATAAAGCGTTCAAATGAACCCAAAATCGCGCGGTGCAACATCACCGGCGTTTCACGCTCACCTTCTTCGTTAACAAACTGTGCACCCAGGCGACCCGGCATCGAGAAATCTACCTGAACCGTACCGCACTGCCATACACGGCCGAGACAATCCTTCAGAGAGAATTCAATCTTAGGCCCATAGAAAGCACCTTCACCTGGTAGCTCATCCCAATCCAGACCGGCGGTGTCCAGTGCATCACCCAGCGCCTTCTCAGCTTTGTCCCAGCTCTCATCAGAGCCAACACGTTGTTCTGGACGGGTAGACAGCTTGTAAATAATTTCGGTGAAGCCGAAGTCATTGTAGACCTCGTGCAAGAAATCGATGAAACGTGCGACTTCGTCCTGAATAGCGTTCTCAGCACAGAAGATATGCGCATCATCCTGCACGAAACCACGAACGCGCATAATACCGTGCAACGCACCTGATGGCTCATTACGGTGACAGCAGCCAAATTCAGCCAGACGCAGCGGTAGATCACGGTATGAACGCAGGCCCTGATTGAAGACCTGAACGTGACATGGGCAGTTCATCGGTTTGATCGCAAAATCACGGCTTTCTGAGTGGGTCGTGAACATCTGCTCAGCAAACTTATCCCAGTGACCGGATTTCTCCCACAAGGTGCGTTCTACAACTTGTGGTGTTTTGATCTCATTGTAACCGTGCTGGCGCTGTTTGGTGCGCATGTAGCTTTCGATCTGCTGGTATAACGTCCAACCGTTCGGATGCCAGAACACCATGCCCGGCGCTTCTTCCTGCAGGTGGAAAAGATTCAGCTGTTTACCCAGCTTACGGTGATCGCGTTTCTCAGCTTCTTCCAAACGGTGCAAGTAAGCTTTCAGCGCTTTCTTGTCGCCCCAGGCCGTACCGTAGATACGCTGCAGCATCTGGTTGTTGGAGTCACCACGCCAGTATGCACCGGCAACCTTCATCAGTTTGAACGCTTTAATATGACCGGTGGATGGCACATGTGGGCCACGGCACAGATCAATAAAGTCGCCTTGAGAGTAGAAAGACAGGTCTTGATCCGCCGGAATCGCTTCCAGCAACTCAACCTTGTACTTTTCACCCATTTTCCCAAACATATCAACCGCTTCATCACGACTCATCAGAGAGCGGGATACCGGCAGGTTTTTCTTCGCCAGTTCAGCCATCTTTTTCTCGATCGCTGTCAGGTCTTCCGGCGTAAATGCTCGCTCGTAAGCGAAGTCATAGTAGAAACCATCATCGATCACCGGACCGATGGTCACCTGAGCTTCAGGAAACAGCTCCTGTACAGCCATCGCCATCAGATGCGCGCAAGAGTGACGAATCACCTCAAGGCCTTCATCATCACGTGCCGTAACAATCGACAGCTCACTGTCTTCGGTGATGGTGTGACTTGCATCAACCAGTTCACCGTTTACTTTGCCCGCCAGTGTAGCTTTTGCTAAACCAGCGCCAATATCGGCAGCTACGTCAAAAACAGTGACAGACTGTTCGAACTCACGTTTGCTTCCATCAGGGAGGGTAATAACAGGCATTTCTTTTCCTTGCTCAGTGGTGGCCCCTACGACAGGCCACATAAGTAGTCTTATGTTTGAGAGATAAATTGAGTATTCATCGGGCAGTCGAAAGACCAACTGCAACGATAAAGCGGTGCATATTCTAGCGTAATCTATTCACTTAACCCAGAACCCGCTGGGTTATTTTTGATCGCTTTTTATGGAGAGGGTGTGACAGACGCAGAAACATTAGCAGAACGCTGAACAAATCGGCCGATAGCAACAACGATCATAGCAACAATCGTGACCGACAAGACCAGGGTAGCGCCAGCTGGCCAATCCAGAAGCAGTGATATGAGTAAACCAATCAGGTAGCCCAGCAATCCGGTCAACCACCCCCAACGCTGCTGACCGTTTAACATACGTACCACCAGCGCCGGTGCGATCAAGCTACAAAACACCAGATAGATTCCCATGATCGGCACTGAAATTGTGACCAATACGGCGAAAACAGGATAAAAACCGGTTGCCATTGGACGACGGCACACAAACCACACCACGGGTGTCACCAGCGCCAGCAATCCGATCTGTGACCAGCTTACCCATAATATGTCCCCATTCAGACTCTGCAATAATGCGCGGTTTCCCTGGGGGTCATAGGCTAACAACACCATCAGCACGCTGGCAGACAATGCATACAACAAGCCGATCAGCGCCTCTCGGTAATCCGGCAGATATCGACAGATCAGCGCCACCAGCGACGTCCCGGTTAATGCCAGCACAATACCACCTAACATCTGCATCAGTTCGGCGGGGAGTAAAGCCCACTCCCACTGCATTGCACAGACGCCACCTAATGCAGCCAACTGCGCAATCGCCAGATCAATAAATACAATCTCGCGTTGCAACACCTGCATACCCAGTGGCATATGGCTGAGCAATACCAATAGCCCGGCCACCAGCGGCGGAAGCAGTATCAACCAGTCGTTCACAGCTGAGCACTCCGTAACTCAGCGATCAGATGATCAAACAGCTGATCAAGCGTTGAAATTCCGTCCTTTTCACTGACCGTCGAAGGCAGCGCCAGTACCGGCACTGAGACCCGTTTTGCCAGCCAGTGCGCACTGTTATCTGACTGATACCAGTTGTGCATAATAGCCATCGGTTTCTCAGCCTTAAGCTGCTGAGTCAACGTATCCAAATGACTGAGCGTAGGCGACACACCCGGTGCAGGCTCCAGATCGGCAACTGGTTTTATCTTTAGCCAACGCAGTAAATAGGAGAACGTCGAGTGCTGCACAACGACAGATTTTCCTGAAAGCGCTAAGGCCTGCTGCTTCCACTGCAAACGTTTCTGCTTCCAATGTTTCTGCCATACCTGAAACGTCAGTCGATACTGAGCTGCCTGCTCGGGATCAAGTTGCATCAACCGCTCACTGAAATGCCGGGCAATCGTTTGCACCCGATCAGGGTCCAGATGCAGATGTGGATTACCTTCAGCATGCACATGCCCCCGCCCCACCAGCGCTTCCTGATGTTTTTCAATGGTGCTGACCACATCTGCAGCATAAAACATACCCGGCGCGCCCTCGCGAACAGCCGGATTGGAAGCACGCTGCTGGAGAGCAGGCAACCACCCCTCCTCCAACGCAGCACCACTGCAAAACGCTATATCTGCACGCCGAAGACGTGCAATCAGGCTCGGGCGCGCCTCAATATAGTGAGGATCCTGATAAACATGGGTTGCACTGTATATATCTGCCTGCGGAGCCAACGCCCGCGCCAGCGCAGCCCATTCGGGCTCACAGGCAAAAATATTCAGCGCATTGGCAGGCTGCGCAACCAGCCAGACGCAGACGAGCCCCAGCAGTTTAGAAACTGTGCGCATCATGGGCCCCAAAGCTGATCAGGTATTGCAGAGTGACCGCATTGTCTTCACCTTCAATGCCCTCGGCATCCTGATGCGTGTACTGCAAACGAACAGTTTGGGTATGCGTTGGATTCCACGCGGCCATCAATGTGGTTTCACGTAGATCGGCATTTTCAAACACACCCTCTTCGTGTTCCTGTCGGGCATTCAACTCACCGTATCGCACACCCACAGACCATTCAGGTGCAAAACGATAGACTGCTGCGGTATACCAGCCATCATGATCCCCCGCCCCCGCTTCGGGTGAAATGTCGGTTACCTTGAAGTACTCCGCTGAAACGCTGAGCTGCTGGGACTTATTGTTGCCGGAAGGTGACCATTTCCACACCGCATCCGCGATATACATGTGCTCTCCACTGAAGGCCGCACCATGGCTGTGCCCCGCATGCTCCTCTTCATGCTCGTGATCTTCTTCCTCTTCATGCTCTTCTTCATGACCGGCATGCAGATCCATGCGGTTACGCAGATAACTCAGCCCTGCCTGCCAACTCTGGGATTCATCGATGTCATCCCCCACTTTGGTGGCCAATGTCCACGCTCCCACCGAAGGGCCTGACTCAAAATTCCCCAGGTGATCGCCGGTGAATGCTGCCGCACTCAGCTGCCAATAGATATTCGTTGGCAATACCGCACGAACACCCAAGCCATCATCAAAGTAGTGATTACCTAAAAATCCACGGTAGACCAGAGGACGCTCTACAAAATTGTCCGCATGCGAATGCTGTCCATTCAGGTAGCCTAGATCCGCCAGAAAACGACCGCCTCGTACCGAGAGTCCCGCCGGTAAACTCAAGGTTTCCAGGTAAGCTTCTTCGATATCTCCGTTGTTCTCCACATCATTCACTTCTGCGATGGCTGTCAAACGGGCGCTGAAAAGATCCGCAATCTGATGCTGAACAGATAACTCGGTGTGCCCTAAGCCCAAACCATCCTCACGCCCGCCCAGCGCCGTGTTGTCGGATTTGTAATATGCGTCCACCGTTGCACTGATACGGGTTTGCTCGTCCGCCGCCTCAACGAGGCCAGACACACCCAACGTGGCCATCAAAGGAAACGGGAACAACAAAGGAAGAGACTTAAGCTTCATAACAACTCCTGAAAACGTGATCGCTATCGTGGAAATAACCGACGAGGTAAGAATGGGCGCAGATATTAAATGATATGTTATATTATAACAATAAAGATTTTTGACAAGAAAGTGCCGCTTTCTGAATTCATAGCAACATCTAATAGGGTAAGAAGTGGATTAATCCTTCAAGAAAAGGACTTACTCGGTTTTTTCCAATGAGCGCAAGGTGTAGAGAATATGCTCTTCCGCGACACGGCGTGCCGTATCCGCATCGCGATTCATTAACGCCTTATGGATCTGGCTGTGCTGGGCACTGATGCCGTCCGGATACCGCCCGAACTTTTTCAGCGTGCGAGACAACACACCATAAATGGCATTGAAATAGCGATTGTAGAAGATCTGACTAAAAGAAATAATCAACAGGTTGTGGCTGGATTCCGCGATCTGCATATGAAACGTCAGATCTGCTTTAGCCTTCGCCAGTGTGGTGTCTTCACTGCGGGCCTGCATGCGATGAAACTCCTCGTCCAAACGCTGCAACTGCTCATCTGTGGCACGCTGCGCGGCATAATACGCGGCCTCCCCCTCTAACGCGGCACGAGCTTCCATCACCTGACGCTGAAATTCAAAGTTGTCCCCCACCCCTTCCAGCGTGAGCTTGAAGTGAGGTTCGAGCAAATTACAGCAGCGACTGGCTGCACCGTGGCGTGTTTCTATCAACCCCTGCTGCTCCAGCCGGGTAAACGCCTCACGCACTGTCGAACGGGAAACCTGCTGATCTACCGCTAACTGCCGCTGCGAAACCATCTTTTCCCCGGGCACAATCTGCCCGAACAGGATTTTATCGCGTAACTGCTGCACGATTATCTGGCTGAGTCGCTGTTCGTCGGACACTGTATTCTCCGCTTTTGGCCGTTCGGCAGACTTCCCTGATATTTGGTCAGACCAGTTACTAGTGTAGCATTTCTTTTATTCTCGCCCTCACCTATCTTTCAGTCATTACAACGAATAATAAATGGGCCAGACATGAGCATCGGCCCGCAATGACAAGGTGATCCGAATGCCTCATGCTGAACGCCAACCCCGCGTCGGTC
>JAGSHA010000018.1 GCA_023954795.1 Oceanospirillaceae bacterium
GAGCCCTTATCTTTAGAGCCCTTATCTTTAGAGCCCTTATCTTTAGAGCCCTTATCTTTAGAGCCCTTATCTTTAGAGCCCTTATCTTTAGAGCCGTTGTCTTTGGAGCCGTTGTCTTTGGAGCCGTTATCTACGTCCCCACCATCCGCTTCAAACAACGCCACATTGTCAATCAGACCACCAAAACTATCAGCGTCAGCCGCATCATGCGCCAGCGTCAACTTATCCAAACCACCAGTGCCTTCTACTGTGAAGGTGACATTTTGCCAATCGCTAGAACCTGGTTCTACGCGGGAAACCAGCTCCCCGTTCCAAAAAATATCGATTGTATTGGTAGACTGCTGAGTTCCGCTTCTCAGTGCCACGTCCAAACTGAGCGTGTATTCCTGCTCTGCATTGGTCTGAATATTCTGATATACACCTTCAACCGCATTACCGTTGTAGTCCAGCTCCAACCACTGATCACCCTCAGAAGCAGATTGATTGGTGTACAAACCATTTTCCTGCAGCTCAATATCATTATTAAGCGCCTTCCAACCATCCAACTCACCAAATACCTGCCAGTTCCGGTCCAGCGTCACTTCATCGTTTTCAAAACCGCCATTTACGATCAGATTCTGGGAAGTTGTCATTGGAAAGCCCTCTAATACAAATCTATTGTTTTAATCAATAACCATAAATCTTTTGATTTCAACAACTTAAGACTTGATTACCTGTTTGATTTGTACATATCTTATCCACTCCCTCAAAAACGGTCAAGAAAAATACCAAACATCGTTTTAATTAAATTGTTTTTCACTTTAATATCAATATCTTACAAAAGCCACTTAGTTTTAATATCGTTTTAGCCGTTAACACCCTCACATGAACCACCTCCCCGCCACACTAAAAGACTATAATTTCGGAAACCCCCTAAAGCTCCCGCCAATGCGAACACTAGTAAGCCTGATACTTTGCGTACTCCTACTCTCCGGATGCGACAAAAGCTCTCCTGAGTTTTTGCTTGAGGACTATATGGAGCGGGTTAGTAACACAATCGATGTTGAAGTCGACACACAACTCACAGCAGGAGAAAACATCCCACTCCTGCCTCGTAAACGACACCGGATCAAAGAAACAGAGGAAGTACATCAAGGATTGATTGAAGTGCTGGATCTGAAATACTGTGATGGACTGCTGAATTTGATTGCCCAGCGCAACTCAAACCTGGGCCGAGTAATGCAACCATCCCAACAGATGCTTTACGAGATACGCTTTATAAGAAACATTCAACGCTGCCTGAATTTGATTAGACAAGACCCAACCCAGGACGAAGAACTAAAAGAAAGAATTGAGAGCATCTACAACATAAAGTCCCAAAATCTGAAAAGAGAAATATGGAATGGGATCTTTGGATCAAATGAAGTGGCTGCCAACTTCTCTCGCAGCGAACCACCTATATCAACTGAAGGCGAAGTAGGCTTTACGGCAACATATGCTGTATTCCTGCAGTTTCAACGCCTCGCCAACCTAGACCCCGAAGATCAGGATAAAGAGCCGCTAGAGTTTCTTGATGATATAGAAACCAGCTATAAAACACTCAACACCAACCGCTACGGCTCACGATTTCTTAAATCCATAGCGCTTCTAACAGAAACAATGGAGCGCACCGCCCACGCCATCAACACACGACTAGATCAAAAACCTTTTTGCTACCCAGGACATCAATCCCAGAAACGCACGATTTTGAGCAACGTTTTTAGAAAATTTTACAGCGAGAAATTTCAACCTTATCTCTCACGTGTACATCGCAACGGTGAAGAATGGTTATCAATACAGGCGGCCATTTTTGCTCAGTTAGAGCCAACACCCGAAATGAATCGATATTTTACGCAGGTTCTGTCCATGACAAATGAACATGGGATGTGGCAACAATATACACGCGCCAGAGACAACCACACTTCAGCATGGCAGCGCATACTACGGCAATGTAACCTAATGCCCGGTGGTCAAAACGAAAAAGGGCGCCAAGAAAAGGCGCCCGAATAGGTCACTTGTTCATCGAAAGGAGCGCTTCAAGCTTATTATTCATACGCTCCTTCTTCTCCTGCTCACGCTTTTGTTCACGGCGAGCCTGATTAATCTCTTTCAACTTACCTTTTGCATGCTGAGCTTCTTCAGCAGTTACACTACCCGAAGCCTCACCATTGATATCAATACGATCAGCACCATCCTGCAACGAACGCAAATAGTTCAGTGAACGAACATAACTTGCCAGCGCACGTTTAATCTTGTTTTTCGCCACCTTCTCATCTGCAATCAGGTCATCCTGAATGCCGATTTTCAATGGACGCACGTTCTTGCGATCAAACGCATTTGGATAAGCTTCGGAAAGCTGCTGAAGTGCCGCCAGATTCGCTGCACGATTCTTCGACTTAGCTTTTGGAGTTACGACGTCATTCACCTTATTGGCCTCAATTCGATTGCCGCGCCGCTCCTCTTCAGCGCTGAGCATCCGTTCCAGTGTTTCAATTAATTGATTGGTATCTTTACATAGCTGGGCGATATTACTAACCATTCCTGTCAGTCAGACCCTTTACGAATGTAATACTCAAATATATCGCCATTTACCTGCTGCTCTACCAAATCATGGCCGAGAAAGGAGCAAAATTTAGGTATATCGCGCTGCGTGGAGGGATCCGTAGCAATCACATGCACTATCTGACCATCTACCATGTCTCGCACTTTGTTGTGCAACAACATCACGGGCTCAGGACAATATAGCCCCTGAGCATCCATTTCATGGTCCACTTTAAAATCTGTCATCATGCCACTCTTAACTGCAGAAGCCCTATTGTCTCAAATTACCCAGATGAGGCAAAGGATGTTTGCCGGGAAAGTCGCTTTTTCTCCGTTTCTGACACATTATTAGTACGTTTTATATCAAGAATAACAGGATGCAGTATCGCTCAATGAGGAGGCTACTATGATCCGAGTAATTATCGAACGCCACATCGCCGACGATCTGGTCGAATATTATGAAAAAGCAGCACGCAACACGCTGCAACAAGCCATGAATGCCCACGGCTTTATTTCAGGTGAAGCATTACATAATGCGAACGATATCAACCATCGCTATGTCATTGTCAACTATCGAACGATTCAGGACTGGCAACGCTGGTACGGATCAGCGGAACGTAAAGAGATGATGGAGGCGATCCACCCTATGCTCGATCGCGATGAGAAAATCACGATACTTGAGCACTAACGCCACCAAACAGGGGCGCTTTGTATAAATGGCGCCCCTGCACATCAACTATTCCGCCTTTTTATAGTAGACGCAAAGAGCAGGTAACCTCTTCCCGGTCATGGTAGAGCTGCTTGGTGCGCAATTCATACGCTACACCCGCTTCCGTCATTCGATCAGAAATCAGGTTTAAGCAACCAACCGTTTCCTGATAACGCTGCTTCATCGGCAATTTCAGGTTAAATATAGCTTCACGACAATATCCGTTAAGAAGCCAGTCAGATGCCAACGCAGCGGTGCGAATCGGCTTTTCCACCACATCGCAAACCATTAGATCAACCGTTTTATCGGGTACAAACTGATACGCATCTTCTTCGGCGTGAATCACCTGCCCGCTTTCCATCAGATCATCATTCATCGGACCATTATCAACAGCCGTTACAAACATACTGCGATTAACAAGCTGCCACGTCCAACCACCAGGCGCTGCACCCAGATCCACTGCAGAGCCGCCCAGCGGAATCCTATCATCCCACTTAGTCGACGGTATGAACCAATGCCAGGCTTCTTCAAGCTTCAGTGTCGAGCGACTCGGTGCTTGCTTTGGAAACTTCAACCTTGGTATGCCCATCAACCATGGAGCAGAGTTATTCACAGGTGCAATCCCTACATAAATCTCGCTACCTGATAAAACAAACAATTGAAGGCGGGTATTTCGTGCTTCCTTACGCTTGGACAACTTTCCTTTTTTGCGCATATGCTGCGCCAGCGCCGAGCCAAACTTTCGACAAAAAGTACCAAGCTCCCTCCCCTCCGTGGTATCCGGCTGCTCTACCCAAAGTTCAACACATTCGGGATAGCCATCAAGCACCTCGCTTAATTGACCGATACGATCATTCGCATCCAGCACTTGAAGATCGCCACAAGCGGTCCACTGTCTGACAAACATAAGTGAGCGAAAGTCAACTTTATCCACAACCACGCGCGCATCACCGTCCTGCTGACAGGTGAATAGCACGTAACCATCATGAGGCTTTAGCTGACAATATCCGTAGACACCAACCTCCGCCGCCCGATCAGTTATCTCTGCTGCCGCTTCTTTTTCAAATCCTGGGCGACACTGCAACACCAGACGACAAAACTCGCTCAACTAATTATCTCCTCAATTCTTTGCGCTATCTGCTCCAAATGCATTGCCTGGCTATAACCCGATGCCTTACGGGGCTTGAGATCGTGATCCCCATCTTCCAGCCAATGTAAATGAACCGATTCTGAAAGCGGGTAGTGTAACACCTCTTCCCGATTTCCCATCGCATCCCGAGTACCCTGAAAAATATATACAGGCTTCTCGATATTCAGAAGATGCTCAGTACGCAAACTCTCAGGCTTGCGTGGCGGATGAAATGGATAGCCAAACGCGAAACAAGCCTTAGCATCAGTTTCATCCAACAACATCGACGCGACCCGCCCTCCCATCGATTTTCCCGCGATATAAACGGGCAAATTCGTGGTTTCGATGATGCTTTCAATTTGTTGTTTATAGTGGGCAAGCAATACAGGCATACGATCCGGGGGACGCTTTTTTCCGTCGTCACGCCTTCTCGTCATATAGGGGAATTCAAACCGGACAACCTGCAGTCCCTTAGATACCAGCAGCTCGTCCATCTGCAGCATAAATGGATGATCCATCCCCGCACCCGCACCGTGCGCAAACAACACAACACCCTGACAAGAATTACCTTTATCAAACATGAGCTTAGTACCTTGGTAGCAGACGAAGATGAATCATACCTATTTCTTCCGCTTGATCTACATCAAGTAAAGAACCGAAAAGGTCCGCGGCATACATTAAAAAAGCACGCCTAAAGTACTAAAAAGACCATTATATTCACCATAAACATATATATATTCCTTATAGCTATAAGCATATACCCTTTAAATTACAACAACTTACAACCAACCCAGAATATAAAAAACTCCTACCAGAGTGCTATAGCGTCTATTTCGCAGGTGCGACAATTCGTCCCAATTTTTGTTCCATTTACATTGAAAATTAGTGCCCATTTCCACATAATTGCGCCTGAACTCTAATTTCTTTAATTAGCTTGTTGATGAGAGCCTGAGCATGAGCACAGCAACTGAACACCCCACCTACAATTATAAAGTGGTGCGCCAGTTCGCCATCATGACAGTGGTTTGGGGTATCGTCGGTATGACCGTCGGTGTCCTGATCGCTGCCCAGTTGGTTTGGCCAGCACTAAATTTTGACATCCCATGGCTGACATACGGCCGTCTACGTCCATTACACACCAATGCTGTAATCTTTGCATTTGGTGGTTGCGCGTTGTTCGCAACTTCTTACTACGTGGTACAGCGTACCTGCCAGACCCGCCTATTTGGTGGTGGCCTGGCCGCGTTCACGTTCTGGGGCTGGCAGGCTGTAATCGTCGCTGCTGCAGTTACCCTGCCACTGGGTCTGACCTCTTCTAAAGAGTATGCAGAGCTGGAATGGCCAATCGATTTGCTGATTGCGATCGTCTGGGTTTCCTACGCTGTTGTCTTCCTTGGCACGGTTAAAATGCGTAAAACCTCCCACATCTACGTGGGTAACTGGTTCTACATGGCATTCATCATCACCGTTGCAGTCCTGCACATCGTAAACAGCGCAGCAATGCCTGTTTCTCTGTGGAAGTCTTACTCTGTATACCCGGGTACTGTCGATGCGATGGTTCAGTGGTGGTACGGTCACAACGCAGTAGGCTTCTTCCTGACTGCAGGCTTCCTGGGCATGATGTACTACTTCGTACCGAAGCAGGCTGAGCGTCCGATCTTCTCTTACCGTCTGTCTATCGTTCACTTCTGGGCTCTGATTGCGACTTACATGTGGGCTGGTGGTCACCACCTGCATTACACCGCACTGCCAGACTGGACTCAGTCTGTAGCGATGGTTATGTCCCTGATCCTGCTGGCTCCGTCTTGGGGTGGTATGATCAACGGTATGATGACTCTGTCCGGCGCATGGCACAAACTGCGTACTGACCCAGTTCTTCGCTTCCTGGTTGTATCTCTGTCCTTCTACGGTATGTCTACGTTTGAAGGCCCTATGATGTCCATCAAGACTGTAAACGCTCTGTCCCACTACACTGACTGGACTGTTGGTCACGTACATGCGGGCGCATTGGGCTGGGTTGCGATGATTTCTATCGGTGCTGTTTACCACATGCTTCCACGCCTGTTCGGTAAAGCTCAGATGTACTCTGTTGGCTTGATCAACACGCACTTCTGGTTGGCAACTATCGGTACTGTACTGTACATCTGCGCGATGTGGGTTAACGGTATCCTGCAGGGCCTGATGTGGCGTGCAGTAAACGAAGACGGCACTCTGACCTACAGCTTCGTAGAAGCTCTGGAAGCATCTCACCCTGGCTACTTCGTACGCTGGTTGGGCGGTATGTTCTTCCTGACAGGCATGGTTCTGATGGCGTTCAACACCTGGCAGACTGTTCGTAAAAACAGCACTGCACCTGCAGCTGACGCTGCAGCACAGGCAGCTTAAGGTCATAGGAGCAGATAGAAATGATCAAACACGAAACGATTGAAAAGAATATCGGCCTTATGATCCTACTGATCATCCTTGTGATCAGTGGTGGTGGTCTGGCTGAAATCGTACCTCTTTTCTTCCAGTCCTCTACAACTAAGCCAATCGACGGCTTGCGCACTTACTCTGCGCTGGAGTTCGAAGGCCGCGACATTTACATCCGTGAAGGCTGTAACGTATGTCACTCTCAGATGATCCGTCCATTCCGTGCGGAAACTGAGCGTTACGGTCACTTCTCCACTGCCAACGAGCACGTTTGGGAACACCCATTCCTGTGGGGTTCTAAGCGTACTGGTCCAGATCTGGCTCGTGTAGGCTCTCGTTACTCTGATGACTGGCATCGCGCTCACCTGTACAACCCTCGTGACGTTGTACCTGAGTCAAAAATGCCTTCTTACCCATGGCTGTTTGAAAACAAGATGACTGGCTCAGATACTGCCAAGAAACTTGAAGTTCAGCGTATGCTGGGTGTTCCTTTCTCCGACGAAGCAATCGCCGGTGCACAGGAAGCTGTACAGGGTAAATATGAAATTGATGCGCTGGTAGCATACCTTCAGTCTCTGGGTAAACTGCACAACAACTACGATAAAGTGCGGTAGGTAACCTGTGAGTTACGATGTTTATGGTCCTTACATTGTGGTGGTGATGCTCATCACTTTCCTGGCCTTGTTCGCATGGGTATTACATCCGAAGAACAAGGCAGGTTTTGATGATGCAGCAAACCTGCCCTTCGAAGATGACGACGAAGACAACAATGCAAAGGCCGATAACGGGAGAATCGAAAAATGAGTGCTTTTTGGAGCGCGTGGGTAACTGTTATTACCCTGGCAGTCATTCTTGGCTGTACTTGGTTGCTGCTGGCGACTCGCAAGAGCGAGACGCACAAGGAAGCAACTGATCAAACACTGGGTCACGAATTTGACGGCATTGCAGAGTACGATAACCCTCTGCCACGCTGGTGGTTCCAGATGTTCATGGCGACTGTGATCTTCGGTCTGGCTTACTTGGCTCTGTACCCAGGTCTGGGTAGCTTCCAGGGTCTGCTGGGCTGGTCCTCTACCGGTCAGTGGGAAGAGGAAATGGCGCACGCAGAAGAACAGTACAAGCCTGTATTTGCTAAATACGCGGCAATGTCTGTTGAAGAACTGCAGCAGCCAGGCAACGAAGCCGGCCTGAAAATGGGTCAGCGCATGTTTGCCAACAACTGCTCTCTGTGTCACGGATCTACCGGTTCTGGCGCATACGGCTTCCCTGACCTGACCGATAACGATTGGCTGTATGGTGGCGACGCTGCGACTATTAAAGCCACTATCGCTAACGGTCGTAACGGCGGCATGCCTCCTTGGGGCGCTGTACTGGGTGAAGAAGGCGTACGTGACGTTTCCAGCTACGTGCTGAGCCTGAGCGGCCAGGAAGTTGATGCTGACTCCGCTGCAAACGGTAAAGCTCAGTTCCAGGCTCTGTGTACAGCTTGTCACGGTGCTGATGCTACCGGCATGCTGGCACTGGGTGCACCTAACCTGACTGATAACGTCTGGCTGTACGGCGGTTCTTTCGAGAAAGTTGCCCACACCATTCGTAACGGTCGTAACGGTGTAATGCCTGCGCACAACACGCTGCTGAACGAAGACAAGATCCACCTGATCACTGGTTACGTTTACAGCCTGTCCAACAAATAAACGCTTGGACTGACAAAAAAAGGCGATATGATCTAAATCATATCGCCTTTTTTCTTGGACGGTTTATAATATTCGAAAGTGCTAATGAACCAGTCAAGATCAGGCTCAAAGGCATGTGAGGTTATTTTTTATAGCGGTGAGCACCCCAATGAATCAGATACCAGTTCAAGATGTCACACCTAAGAAATCTGGTAATGGCAATAAGAACAAAGAGGACTTTGATCTTTACGCCAAACGCGAACATATCCACGTAAAATTCTACAAGGGTCTGTTCAAGAATTTCCGCACTATCACCAGCGCGATGATGCTGGTCGCGTTCTACGCTTTCTCCTGGATTCAATGGGATGGTCGCCAGGCTGTTCTGTTTGACCTGCCAAGTCGTCAGTTTCATGTGTTTGGCATGACCTTCTGGCCTCAGGACTTTATGTTGCTATCCTGGCTACTCATTATATTGGCCTTCACACTGTTCTTTGTGACCGCGTTTGCAGGTCGCCTATGGTGTGGTTACGCTTGCCCACAATTTGTGTGGACTTGGTTTTTTATCTGGGCAGAGCGCGTTACTGAAGGTGATCGAAACGCACGCATTAAGCTCGATAAAGCACCATGGAGCAAAAACAAACTTATCAAAAAGACTGCCAAGCATATCCTTTGGTTAACGATTGCCATTACATCGGCGATTGCATTCGTAGGCTATTTCACCCCTATCCGCGAACTACTTCCTGCCGTGCTCAGCTGGGACTTGGGGCCGTGGGAAACATGGTGGTTGGGCTTCCTTGCAGTAGCAACCTATGGCAATGCAGGCTGGCTGCGCGAGCAGGTGTGTATCTACATGTGCCCTTACGCTCGCTTCCAAAGCGTCATGTTCGATCAGGACACTCTCATCATCTCCTACGATGAGAAACGCGGTGAAAGTCGTGGCAAGCGTAAAAAGAACGCAGATTATAAAGAGCAAGGCCTCGGCGACTGCATCGACTGTAATGCGTGTGTACACGTTTGCCCTGTTGGTATCGATATTCGTGACGGTCTGCAATACGAGTGTGTCGCCTGCGGTGCTTGTGTCGATGTCTGTGACTCAATGATGGATCGCATGGGATACGAACGCGGTTTGGTACGTTACACCACCGAGCATGCGCTCGATGGCAATGTCACAAAACTGTTCCGCCCTCGCCTGATTGGCTATTTTGCCGCACTGATGGCCATGTGTCTGGCGTTCGGCTACACACTGATGAGCCGCATCCCGCTGGAAGTAGACATCCTGCGTGACCGTGGCCAGCTATACATTGAAAACTCCCAAGGCAAGATTGAAAACATATACACACTGAAGATTGCCAACAAAGAACAGATAGATCACGAATACCGTATTAGCATCATGGGACTTGATGGCCTGGAGATGATCGGTGATAGCGTCGTGACCATTCAGTCCGGCGAGCTACTCGACCATCCTGTGCGCTTGCAGATCGAACCGAAGTACCTGAGTAAGCCGAACTATGACATTAAGTTCAAAGTGGAAGCGCTCGATGACGACTTTATCGTTATCGAAGAAGAAAACCGCTTTATTGGCCCAGCCCCGCGACGTTAAGTCGCACCTATAAGCTCGCGCCAACAACCGCTATTTAGTGGTAGAATAGCCGCGTCGCGTACTGCGATGCGGCTATTTTTTTGAGTATATTGATGCCGACCAAATAACCCGGCATTAGCAGTAAGTATATAAAGCACAGGGCTCCCTTTCAGGCACATTCCTGTATACACTTCAGCCGTCCTGACTTCAGTCATTCAGATTTACAAGAGATATCGATGAGTAAAGAAAATCCAGCAATCGCCCCTTGGTATAAACAGCCTTGGCTGTGGTTCATTCTGGCACCACTGATCGCCGTATTTATTTACGGATTTGCGTTCTTATATATCTCTATCGTCACCCACGATGGCATTGTTAAAGATGACTACTACAAGCAGGCCCGCGGTTATCACGTTGATGATACACGTCAGCAATACACACGCGAACTGGGACTGGAAGGCGATCTTAAGTTTGACCTGCTTACCGGTGATGTTGTCGTTCAACTTAAAGGCGACTTATCTCCACTGCCAGAATTCCTGACACTTGGGATCATTCACCCTACGCACAAAAACTATGATCAAACTCTGACACTGCGTCATCAACCGGGCACCCCCAACTACCTTGGCAGCCTGAAGGGTAGGATTTTGGGCAAGCGCTACATGACACTTACCCCCGCTGATGAAACATGGCGCTTACGCGCAGAAATTTCCGTTGGCGCAGATCAGGCCAAAAACTCGGACGCTCCGGTTAAAGCAACGCTTTCAGCGTCAGAATAATTGATGAACAGCTCCCTCGCGCCCTCTCAGGCAACGACCGAAGGCTGCTTTCATTGCGGGCAAGATGTCCCTGCGGGAAGCAGCTTTGTCACCGTCATTGATGAAAAGCCACGATCCATGTGTTGCCCCGGCTGTCAGGCCGTCGCCCAAACCATTGTAGAAAGCGGGCTGGACAACTTTTACAAACATCGTGAAACCGCCTCTTACACACCGGATTTATCGCTTAAATCCGTATCAGATGCTCAACTGAGCGAACTGGCGCTTTATGATCAGGAATCGGTGCAACGCGACTTCGTCGTAACGAAGGAAGATGGTTTAAAAGAAGCCACCCTGGTCATCGAGGGAATTACCTGTGCAGCCTGTATTTGGCTGCTCGAGCATCATTTGAAGAAACAATCGGGCGTGGTAAAAGTGAGCGTTAACCTCACTAACCACCGTGCTCGTATTAGCTGGGATTCAACATCACAGGTACTCAGCTTATTGCTCGCTGAGATATATCGGATTGGCTACCAGGCTCACCCTTATCATCCAGATAAGGAAGAGCAGCTACTGGAACAGGAAAGAAAACGCGCCACACGCCGCTTAGGGGTTGCTGGTATCGGCATGATGCAAGTCATGATGATTGCTGTCGCGCTTTATGGTGGCGCCATTCAAGGTATCGAAGGTAAGCATGTCACCTTCATGCGCTGGGCCAGCATGGTGATTGCGACACCCGTTATTTTGTATGCCGCACGGCCTTTCTTTGTCGCGGCCTTAAGGGATCTCCGTACACGCCATTTAAGTATGGATGTACCGGTTTCTATTGCTGTCGGCGGTGCCTATCTGGCAAGTATCTGGGCTACGGTCACCGATAGTGGAGAAGTGTACTTTGACTCCGTCACTATGTTCACTTTCTTCCTTCTTATTGGCCGTTATCTGGAAATGCAGGCACGTCACCGTACGGGCCGTGCAGGCAATGCCATGCTCAACCTATTGCCCGCCAGCGCTATCAAAATCGTTGATGGCGAGGAGACTATGGTTCCGGCAAAAGAGCTGAGCATTGGCGATCAGGTTCTCATTAAACCCGGGCATACCGTACCTGCTGACGGAAAAATCGTCGCAGGCAGCAGCTCAATCGATGAGTCTGCGCTGACCGGCGAATACCTCCCTATCCGTAAGGAACTGGGTGAAAACGTTATCGGCGGCACCATAAATGTTGAAAACCCGATCACACTTGAAGTGACTCAGGTAGGTGCGGAAACACAACTATCATCCATTGTTCGGCTGCTGGAACGCGCTCAGGAAGACAAGCCCAAGGTCGCTCAGTTAGCTGACCGTTTTGCCAGTTATTTTGTCTCCGCCGTGCTTTTAACCGCGGCAACGGTAGGCTTTAGCTGGTGGCTAATCTCTCCGGAAGACGCCTTCTGGATCACGCTTTCTGTTCTTGTTGTCACTTGCCCATGCGCACTATCACTGGCGACCCCAACTGCACTGACAGCCGCAACCGGCACCCTGCGACAGAACGGTATACTCATCACCCGAGGTCATGTATTAGAGAGCCTCGCGCGTGCTACGCATATTGTTTTTGATAAAACCGGGACGCTCACAGAAGGTAATTTGACCCTTCAGGAAACACGCTCACTCACAGATCATAAGACTGATGAGCACCTTCAGATCGCAGCAGCACTGGAGAAGCATTCTGAGCACCCGATCGCCCAGGCATTCCATACAGTCGTGAGCGACTACAAAGTTGAGAACCTTCAAGCAACTTTGGGTCAGGGGCTTGAAGGACTGATCGACGGTATCAAGTACCGCATCGGAAAACCTGAGTATGCCCACGGGGTCTGCGACAACAGTTCCCAGCTACCAGAACTTCCGGCACAGAGTGGCCAGTGGTTGCTGCTTTGTAGTGAAACAGGTCCACAGGCATGGTTCCGTCTTAACGATCAGATCCGTCCCGAAGCCGCAGATACAATTAAGCATCTACAGTCACTTGGTCTTCAATGTGAAATGCTGACCGGAGATAGCTCCAGTGCTGTGGGCGAGGTTGCAACGATACTGAACATTGATCATGTCGTTTCAGGTGTATCACCTGAACAGAAGCTCGCTCATATCCAACAACTGCAGCAAAACGGTGCTCAGGTCATCATGGTCGGCGATGGTATTAACGATATCCCCGTACTCGCTGGCGCCCAAACCTCTATTGCTATGGGTTCCGCAACCGATCTGGCAAAAACCAATGCCGACGGTGTGTTGATATCTGCGGACCTGTTGCGCTTAGTTGACGCTATCAAACTCTCCAGGAAAACACGTTCCGTTATACGCCAGAACCTTGGATGGGCGGCGGGGTATAACTTCTTAGCGCTGCCATTGGCGGCACTGGGCTTTGTCGCTCCGTATATGGCAGCGTTAGGCATGTCATTAAGTTCACTGGTCGTCGTTGGCAACGCTTTGCGCCTGTCTAAACTCAGCAAGACCAATCGTGTAAAATAGCCTCATAAAGTCGAGTAAACAGGCCCGCTATGGACATTATATTTCTGCTCATCCCTATCGCTATCATTCTTGTGAGCTTTGCAATCTGGGCTTTCTTTTACAGTGTGAATAGTGGTCAGTTTGAAGATCTCGAATCCCCTGCTCACAGCATTCTGTTTGAAGATGACGACCACCTTATCCCGGATGACCTGAAGGATAAGGCGAAAGACAAAAACAGCGACGAGCAGAAACCTGAATGAACGAGCCTCTCGCGCTCTCCACCGCATTTATTTTAGGGTTGCTGGGTGGTACTCACTGTCTGGGCATGTGTGGGGGCATTGCAGCAACTGTTTCGATGAGCGCCCCTCAAGGCTGGCGCGGTTCCCTATTACTAGGCGGCTACAACATCGGACGTGTCGCTAGCTATACTGCAGCAGGCGCACTGATCGGCAGCCTAAGCTGGCTCATGCGCGACCAGCAAGTCGTCATAGTATTGCGTACCTTCGCGGGTTTGATGCTTATAGCGATGGGGCTGTATGTCGCGCAGTGGTGGCAAGGTCTAACCTATATAGAGAAGGCTGGCGGCACGCTCTGGAAACAGGTTCAGCCATTGGCCAGCAAATTACTGCCAGTTAAAAATTTGCCTCAGGCAGTTGCACTCGGCCTGGTATGGGGCTGGCTCCCCTGCGGATTGGTTTATAGCACGCTGATCTGGTCTTCAGCTGCGGCGGACTGGACGCTCAGCGCGCAATTGATGCTGATGTTTGGTTTGGGCACCTTGCCGACCATGCTACTCACGGGTTTATTGGCCCAACGCGTTAAGCTTATATTTCAGCAACGCCTGACCCGCAGCCTGTTTGGCATCATCATTATGGTATTTGGCGTCTACACGCTCCCCTGGCAAGGCCTGCTCACCCCTTGACCTAGATCAAGGTGGCAGCGGATCACCCCCCCTAGAATTGCCGGGTTTTGACATATTTAAGAGGTAGTAATTTTGGCTAGCAACAACCTGATCAAATGGGATCTGGATCTGATTAAGCGATACGATCTGTCCGGTCCACGCTATACCTCTTATCCAACTGCACTGCAGTTTGACCCGGACCAGTCCGCTCAGGATCTGGTAGCGACCGGCATGAAAACCACCGACAACAATGCACCGCTGTCGTTGTATTTCCATATCCCGTTCTGTGCACACGTCTGCTACTACTGCGCTTGTAACAAAGTGATTACTCGCAATCGTAAGAAAGCTCAGCCATATCTGGACACTGTGTATAAAGAGATGGCGCAGGTATCTGAGTGGTACAGTAACGATCGCATCGTCAATCAGCTGCACTGGGGCGGTGGTACACCAACATTCATCAGCGACGACCAGATGTCCGAGCTAATGAGCCACACCCGCAAGCATTTCAATCTGCGCGACGATGATAAGGGTGATTACTCCATCGAGATCGACCCTCGCGAAGCGAACCCAGATACGATTAAGGTCCTGCGCGACATCGGCTTCAACCGCATTAGCTTAGGTGTACAGGATGTACACGAAGAAGTGCAGAAGGCGGTCAACCGCGTACAGCCGACTGAACAGACACAATCTGTACTGGATACAGCCCGTAGCCACGGCTTTAAGTCTATCAACATGGACCTGATCTACGGCCTGCCTCATCAGACCGAAGACAGCTTCAAGGAAACACTGGATACCGTCATCGACATGGATCCAGACCGTTTGTCCATCTTTAACTACGCCCATATGCCGGATCGCTTCCGTTCTCAGAAGCATATTGATGCGGCTACACTGCCAAGCCCAGAAACCAAACTGGCTATTCTGGAAAACACCATTAATCGATTGCTCGACGCAGGCTACGCTTACATTGGCATGGATCACTTTGCCAAGCCAGATGATGAGCTTGCACTGGCACAGCAGAATGGTCAGTTGCACCGTAACTTCCAGGGATATACAACCCATGCTGACTGCGACCTGGTTGCAATGGGTGTCTCTTCTATCAGCCAGATTGGCCGTGTGTACTACCAGAATGAACATGATATTGCCGGATACAGCAAAGCCGTAGAAGCCAATAACTTTGCGGTGAAGCGCGGCGTTGTCATGAACGATGACGACGTCGTGCGTGCTGAAGTGATCAAGCAGCTAATCTGCCACTTCGCTCTGGATACAGCGATGATAGAAAAACGCTTCGCGATTAACTTTGCCGATTACTTTGCCGCAGAGCAGCCAGAGCTGGCATCATTCGCACAAGATGGCCTCATTCAGGTCAATAACGGCGTGATCACAGTGACACCTGCAGGGCGTTTGCTGATTCGTCGGATCTGCATGGCATTTGATGCTTATATTCCAAAACAGCAAAAAACCAACGGCTTTTCCCGGATTATCTAAAGGGATAATCGTGGGCAGAGCTTCACCGCTCTGCCCAAATGATGGATAATGACGCCGAGTAGCCTCTCAATAGTAACTAATTTAGCAGGGCCTGATTATGGGTGAAATAAAGGTGACAGAAGGGAAACTGCGCAGCCTCCAACAGGTTCATTGCCAGACCTGCAGTCTGAGTTCTCTATGCCTGCCGGTGTCGCTGGACATGACCGAAATGGAACGTCTCGATAACATTATCGAGAAAAGCCGCCCCCTGAAAAAGGGAGAGCACCTGTTCCATCAGGGTGAGCCCTTCACATCCGTCTATGCACTTCGTGCCGGGACCATTAAAGCCTACACCATAACCAATGAAGGTGAAGAGCAGATTACAGGCTTCTTCTTCCCGGGTGAATTGGTGGGTTTAGGTGGTTTCGACGAAAATCGTTACCCTGTTTCCGCGAAAATTCTGGAAACAACTACAGTATGTGAAATACCGTTTGAACGTCTGGATGATCTATCCGGACAGATGCCAGAACTGCGTCGTCAAATTCTGCGCACAATGAGCAAAGAGATTCGCGACGAACAGCAGATGATGTTACTGCTGTCGAAGAAAAACGCTGAACAGCGCGTTGCCACCTTCCTTGTGAAACTATCCCTGCGCTTTAAAGCGCGTGGTTACTCCGCAAGCGCGTTCCGTCTGTCCATGTCTCGTAACGAGATTGGCAACTATCTCGGACTGGCAGTAGAAACGGTCAGCCGTATCTTTACCCGCTTCCAGAAGAGTGAACTGATTCGTGTCGACGGCAAAGAAGTAGAGTTGCTCGATCTGGATGAGCTCTACTCCCTTTCTGGCGAATGCCCTTCTCCGGCTGAGTCAGGCAATTGCAGCGAAGAACCTGACGCTGCATCCTAAACCTCACAGGCAAAAAAAAGCGTCCTTTGCCAATAACAAAGGACGCCAGCCAGTTGCACAATGAAGTAGCCATCTCAGTGTGTAACCCAACAACTTCATTAAACCTGTGATCTATTTTCAAAACATTGAGCCATATCAAGCTGTATCCATTCCAGGAGTAAACGATGTCTTACGATGAATGTTATATAAAGTCAGTCATGCGCACGATTCCAGACTGGCCGGAACCCGGCATCCAGTTTCGCGACATCACCCCTCTGTTCAAAGATCCAAAAGCACTGCGCATGATTGCTGATTCTTTTATTCAGCGATATATCGACAGCGAGATCACCCACATTGCATCGATTGATGCGCGCGGTTTTCTGATTGCGTCTATTGTTGCGTATCAGCTGAACATTCCGCTGGTGCTGGTGCGCAAGAAAGGCAAATTGCCTGGTGAGACCGTATATGAAGAGTACAAACTTGAATACGGTACAGCCTCTGTCGAAATGCAGATTGATGCGGTAGCAGACGGCGATAAAGTTCTGGTATTTGATGATCTGATCGCAACCGGCGGCACCGTCCTGGCCGCTTGCAGTCTGATTAAACAGCTTGGTGGCGAAGTAATCGAAGCCGCCGCCCTGATTGATCTACCTGATTTGCAGGGCTCAGCGCGCATTCAAGATGCGGGTGTACCCGTGCACGCGTTGATGGCATACGAAGGCCTCTAAAACGCAAAGCATCCCCTCCGGGTTACGCCTGTAGCCCGGATCTCAACGCTATCCCTATCCTTATCTACACCCATCGCATCACTTGATATATCCGCTACTCTGCTGCATAGTTCTTTTTATTATATAAATATAACTACAAGAACATAGGTACGCACAGTATGAGCCGTAGCATCCTCTCCAGCGTTTTACTCGCCACCCTTCTGTCTTCCCCCTATATCGCGGCAGAAGAAGTGCAGTTACAACACAACGGCTTAACCCTGAATGCAAACCTGCAAATCGCAGATGACAGCTCCCTCGAAGATGGCGCGGTATTGATCACCCACGGCACGTTAGCTCATAACGGCATGGACATCATTACCACCCTGCAGGAACTGCTTCTGGACGAAGGTTATAACAGTCTGGCGATCAACCTGAGTCTGGGACAATCTGATCGCCACGGCATGTATGACTGCAGTACGCCCCATGTTCACAAACACTCCGATGCGATTCCCGAGATTGAGCAATGGGTTGGATGGCTTAAAAGCAAAGGCAGTGACAAAATCATGCTGATGGCCCACTCCCGCGGTGGCAACCAGACGGCGATGTTTGCAGACCAGAACAAAGATGGAGTCATCAAAGGTCAGGTGCTGATCGCGCCACAGACATGGAGCCAGAGTGAAGCCGCCGCAGGCTATGAAAAGCGTTATGAACAAGATCTTCAACCGCTCCTGAAGCAAGCTGATACATTAGCTAAAAATGGTGGCGCACAATGGCTGGAAAAAACCGGTTTTGTGTATTGTGCAGACAGCAAAGTCACACCAGAGGCCTTCCTAAGCTACTACACACCTGACGAGCGCCAGGATACGCCGACCCTTCTTAAGTCATCTACCCTGCCGACATTAGTGTTCTACGGCACTGAAGATAAAGTCGTTGCTGATTTGAGCGAAAAGATGACGCAGGTTCCCAACGATAACGTCACTACCGTCGGCATCGAAGGCTCAGATCACTACTTCCTCGATCTCTACGCAGACGAAGTAATTGAGCGTACACTAGAGTTCTTTGAAACACTGTAAGGTAAATACACTGTGATTCAACGCTCCGTTCTCGCTGTTCTGTTCTGTGTACTGATCTCCGCCGGGTCATCCACAGCCGTAGCCAACGATGTTGAACCCGCCTTTGATCTTCAGCGTTTGTATAGCAGCGCTGAAGATCAACGCGTATTACTGTTACTGGTCTCTCAACCCGGTTGCCACTACTGCGAACAAATTCGCGAAGAGATACTGCAACCCATGCTTGCCAGCGGCCTTTACGACAAAACCACGTTAATTCGCGAAATAAAGATCTACGCAGGTAAAAGCCTGCGTGACTTTAACGGGAAAGACGTGGATGCAACGGGCTTTGCAAAACGCTACAACGCCTGGGCCACACCGACGCTACTCTTCCTGAACAGAAACGGCGAGGAGATCGCAGAGAAGATGGTTGGCATCAATACCCCTGAGTTTTATGGCTATTATGTCGACAAGTCGCTTGAAACTGCACAAGCCTCTCTTTCCCAGTAAGTCCGTTTAACCGCCCTTCTCCATCTTCTTATCGTATACACCCGAGTAAACAGGATTTCTCTCACTATTACGGCTAGAATACCGCCTCGATTCAGAGGAGCCGTTTTCATGTGGTTTAAGAACATCATCGTTTATCGCATCACAGGTGAATTCAATTACGACGAAGCCCAGCTTGAAGAGAAACTTCAAGATCAGGCGTTCACCCCTTGTGGCAGTCAGGACCTAAGCCGTTACGGCTGGGTATCTCCAAGCAACGGCTTGCAGGATACACTGCTGCATAGCGTTCACGGCTTCCACATGATCGCCGCTCAGAAGGAAGAAAAGATCCTGCCACCTGCCGTTGTAAAACAGCAGGTAGAAGAAAAAGTGTCCGTGATCGAAAAAGAGCAGGCACGCAAAGTCTATCGCAAGGAACGTGATCAGCTGAAAGATGAAGTGGTGATGGATCTGCTGCCACGTGCGTTTAGCCGCTTCCAGCAGACGTGCGCGTTGATCGCACCGCAACAGGGTTGGGTGATTGTTGATGCCTCCAGCCATAAACGTGCCGAAGAACTTCTGAGCTACCTGCGTGGCACATTAGGCACGCTGCCGGTTGCCCTGCCCGACGTAAAACACTCTCCATCCGCGATCATGAGCCACTGGTTGGAAGGTCAGGAAGCACGCCCTCAGGGTCTTGAGATCCTTGATGAAGCGGAGCTGCGCGACAATCTGGTGGAAGGCGGTGTTATCCGCATCAAAGGTCAGGAACTGCTGGACGACGAATTTGTTGCTCATCTGGAAGCTGGCAAACGTGTGGTTAAGCTTTCCGTGGAATGGGAAGAACAACTACGGTTTATGATTCAGGAAGATCTGGCCATCAAACGCATTAAGCTGACCGACCAGATGAAAGAGAAGATGGATCAGGAATCCCCTGAAGACCAGCTGGCACAGTTTGATACAGA
>JAGSHA010000071.1 GCA_023954795.1 Oceanospirillaceae bacterium
AAAGGTTTATCTGTGTAGGTATGACAATCGTCATTTACCTATGTCGTATCTATTGGCATTGTGTATCTGGATCGACCTTTGATGTAACTGCTGATGTTGGAAGGTTAGTGTAAATGTATAGCGAAGAAGATATTCGTCGTTTGGCGTGGCAAAGCCGCCGAGGCATGCTTGAACTGGACGTGCTGTTTGTGCCGTTTGTAAAAGAAGCCTTTCGTGACTTGGCGTCCGATGATCAGGACTGCTTTGTTAAGCTGTTGGAATGTGAAGATCAGGATTTGTTTCTCTGGCTGATGGAGCGGGAAGTTCCTGCTGACCCAGATATTCAACGTATCGTTCGTATCATTCTGGATCGTGTTCAGCCCCACTGAGTTTAATCTCACTCCCTCGCGCTCTCTGATATATCTGATATTGGGGAGCCACACTCTTGTCCTAATTAGCCTCTATCTCACCCAATTAGAACTGTTCGTTCAATTGATACTGGTATTGCTCACGCTTGTGTCACTTGCTTGGCATTTCTACAGATATGGTTCGAACACCTATCGTGAGCGAATCACCAAGGTCAGATGGAATGCGGATCGGCAGGAGATCTCTGTCAGGCGGGGTGAGCGTTGGTTGGCTGTAGATAAGGTGTGTAGCGCTGTGGTTCTACCCTATGCGGTGGTATTACGTTTGAAGACAGAAGGTGATCTTTTGCCACAGTCTTTAGTGGTGATGTTCGATGGATTGCCGGAGGCTGATTTTAGACGCTTGAGAGTACTTGCCTTGCATGGGGCTTATGTAAAAGCCCCTGATGGAATGTGAGCAACGCCTAGCGCCACTGAAAGTTCACCGGTGTGAGGATCGTATCGCGGGCTTCTGGTGCTTCATCCGGGTAATCAAGCGTATAGTTAAGGCCGCGGCTTTCCTGACGCAGCATTGCTGAGCGGATGATCAGGTCTGCTACCATCGCAAGATTTCGCAGTTCAAGCAGGTCTTTACCGATTTTATAGTTGCTGTAGTACTCGCTAATTTCCAGAAGAAGCAGGTCTACACGGTGCTTGGCTCTCTGAAGGCGTTTATTGGTCCGGACGATACCCACGTAATCCCACATAAAGCGACGTAGCTCATCCCAGTTATGGGAGATAATAACGTCTTCATCAGAGTCGGTTACCTGGCTTTCATCCCAATCTGGAATATGGATCTGTTCTCCAGAGTCGGAGAATGTTTCACCGATGTGAATGGCGGCGGAGCGTGCATATACCAGGCACTCCAACAGAGAGTTACTCGCGAGTCGATTAGCACCATGGAGTCCGGTGAAGGCAGTCTCTCCAATGGCATACAGCCCAGGGAGGTCTGTCATACCTGTTGCATCGGTCATGACCCCACCGCAGGTGTAGTGGGCTGCAGGTACGACAGGGATAGGTTCCTCTGTTATATCGATACCCAATTTCATGCAGCGCTTGTAGATGGTTGGAAAGTGGGAGCGAATAAAGTCAGCAGGTTTGTGTGAAATGTCGAGAAAAAGACAGTCGGCTCCCAGACGCTTCATTTCGTGGTCGATTGCCCGGGCTACGATGTCACGGGGAGCTAATTCTTCACGTGGATCAAAACGATCCATAAAGCGAGTACCATCAGGTAACAGTAGTTTGCCCCCTTCACCGCGCACCGCTTCAGTAATGAGAAAAGATTTGGCTTGAGGATGGTACAAGCAGGTCGGATGAAACTGGTTAAATTCCATATTGGCAACTCGGCAACCTGCACGCCAGGCCATCGCAATGCCATCACCGGTTGAGCCATCTGAATTGCTGGTATAGAGATAGCTTTTTGAGGCACCGCCGGTTGCCAGTACGACATTATGGGCATTAAAAACCTCGACGTGCCCGCTTTTACAGTTCAGAGCATAAGCGCCGATACAGCGGTTGTCTGCCAGGCGGAGTTTGGTTCGAGTCACTAGGTCAACGGCAGTATAGTGTTCGAAAAGACTGATGTTTTCAGCCGCCATCGCTTTTTCGATGAGCGTACGTTGCATTGCTTTGCCGGTCGCATCAGCAGCGTGAATGATGCGGCGATGGGAATGGCCACCCTCTTTGGTCAGGTGATGCTCGCCGTCAGCTTTAGTAAAAGGGACGCCTTGATCAATCAGCCACTCGATACTTTCACGTCCGTGTTGAACCGTAAAATCCACTGCGTCAGGATGGCTTAACCAGGAACCCGCGATCATCGTATCTTCGCCGTGTTTCTGCTCACAGTCTTGATCATCAAGTACTGCGGCAATGCCACCTTGCGCAAGCCAGGTCGAGCCACTTTTAAGGTCGCCTTTACTCAGCACGGCAATTTTCATCTCAGGGGCGAGGTGTAACGCAAGGGTTAAACCTGCAGCGCCGCTGCCAATAATAAGTACGTCGTATTGGTGAGTAATTGCCATGCTCGGTGAGCTTCCTTTATCGTAACTAATACTTTGGTTTCAATTATGCCTGAATCTTTGATAATTGGGGATTTTCCCTCAATTTCAATTTTTTTAACGGCATTGGGAACTAACCTATTTTAAGGTGTTCATAGAGTGTAGTTCGGAACACTCTGTGGATATGAGGTTGCAATGAAGTAGTAGGTAAAAAATACTTTAAGTATCTGTAGTCGGGATAACAGGCTACATTTAGCCTCAACAAGGAAATATTAACAGAGATAAGGACCGAGAGTGTCGAACGAAAGCCAGGCAGAAATAGATCAACAGCTTGTTGCCCGTGTGCAGGCCGGTGATAAGAGAGCTTTCGACCTATTGGTGAAAAAGTATCAGCACAAGATCGTAGGGCTGATCGGTCGTTATGTGTATGACCAGCACGAAGCGTTGGATGTTGCTCAGGAAGCGTTTATTAAAGCTTACCGGGCATTGCCGAAGTTTCGTGGAGACAGTGCGTTTTATACCTGGTTATATCGCATAGCAATCAATACGGCGAAGAATCATCTGGTTGCAAAAGGCCGTCGCCCACCCGACGTGGACGTCGCTGTTGAAGATGCACATCACTTTGAAGGCGCGAATGATTTGAAGGATATCGAGAATCCCGAGAATCAGCTTTATCGTGATGAGCTGGAACGCGTTGTAAAAAAGGCGTTGGATCGGCTGCCAGAAGATCTGCGTGTGGCGTTAACTCTGCGTGAGTTTGAGGGACTCAGCTATGAGGATATCGCCAGCGTAATGGACTGCCCGGTGGGAACGGTAAGATCACGTATCTTCCGTGCCCGGGAGGCAATTGATAAGGAGATCGTGCCGTTAATGGCAATGTAGGTTTTTGGGGTAGAGACTGGGAAAGTTTGAGGTAGGGTTTATGACTGATCGATCCATCGAATCAGTGTCCGCATTGATGGACGGTGAGGTGGCAGACTTTGAGTTAAGGCGCACGCTGGACAAAGTTGCAGAAGATTCTGAAGCATCTGAACGCTGGCGTAGATACCACATCGCACGCTCGGCAATGAGAGGCGAAACGGTCACTGCAACTGAGATTGATCTCAGCAGTTCTGTAATGGCAGCGCTTGATGAAGAAGAACCACTAGTACCGGAAGTACCTGCGACCACAACTGAACAGAAAACCTCCAGAACGCATGAGTTGTTCTGGAAACCGTTGACTAGCATGGCGGTGGCTGCATCAGTAACTGCAGCAGTGATTTTTGGCGCACAAAACTTTGGTCAAACCGCGCCGGCGCAGTTGGTTGATAGCCGACCTGATTATGTATTACCGGGAGCGGTAAACTCTGGCAACTATGTGCGAGCACAGTTGGGCAATCGTGTCTCGTTGAGCAGCAATCGTGAAACGACCGAGCCGGAAGTCATCCGTTTGTCACAAGGGTTATCTCGGTATATTAATCAGCATAAGCATTTGCTGACGTCACAGAAGCCCGTATGGAACGCTGAGTGGTTGCCAAAAGGTTTCAGCAATGTGCGTCACGAGGTGATGCCTGATGCGGAAGTGATGGTGTTCTCAGATGGCCGTAACTCGTTCTCTGTCTGTGTAGAGCGGTTGGGGCGTCAATCTGTGCCACAAGGTGTAGCGCAGTCAGATACCATGGTTGCGGTAGCAAAACGTATGGACAGCCACTTTGTCACTGTTGTTGGCGATGTGCCGCTGATGATCGCTGAACGAATAGCGTCTTCTGTATCACCGAAACGGCTGTAATTTATGCTCGAAGAATCAGGACGCGTCGTTGATGTTGATAGCGATGGCGTCTGGGTTGAAACAATCAAGATGAGTGCCTGCGGATCCTGCAGTGCCCGCAGTGGATGTGGTCAGTCATTGCTGGCATCTGTTGGGCAAGGGAAGCGTTCTGTCATCTGTGTGGATAACCCAAACCAGCTGCATGTCGCGGCTGATGATAATGTTGTTATTGGCATCGGAGAGAACGCGTTTATGCGGATCTCTTTGTTGCTATACCTTCTCCCTTTACTGGCACTGTTTGCCGGTGCCGCCATTGCCGGTTCTCTCTCTCTGGGTGAGCCGGTGGTTATCGGGTGTGGATTGTTGGGATTAACGGTTGGGCTGGTAGCGGTTCGTTATATCAGCCGGACGTATATGACCTCCTGCAAATATCATCCGGTGTTACTGAAAGTTGTCTGAACCTGCCTCTGTCATTTGTTAAGGAAAGGTCATCGTTATGATGCATTCTACTCGCATTTTTCTGATCTCATTTGTTGCTTTTTTCTGGACATCGCTTGTACAGGCTGCCAGTTTGCCGGACTTCAAAGATCTGGTGAAAGACACGTCACCTGCAGTAGTGAATATCAGCACAGTTCAAGCAGCGGCTGAGAGTGGACAGGGGCCGTTGGGCCAATTCCGTGGACCTAACGGTGAAGAGATTCCCGAAATTTTCCGGCATTTCTTCCAGATGCCTGACATGGATAAAGGTCCAAGGCGTAAAACTCCACAGTCTCTGGGCTCGGGTTTTATTATCAGTGATGATGGCTACATTCTGACTAATCATCACGTAGTGGATGGGGCGGATAAAGTTATTGTGCGTTTGTCTGACCGACGTGAATTGGAAGCTGAAGTGGTTGGCTCTGATAAACGTGCAGATATCGCCTTATTGAAAATAGACGCAGATCATTTGCCTACGGTTAGGTTGGGGAATTCTGACAAGATCGAGGTTGGTGAGTGGGTACTTGCTATCGGTTCTCCGTTTGGCTTTGATCACAGTGTGACTGCGGGCATTGTTAGTGCGAAGGAACGTGCACTGGCCAATGAAACCTATGTGCCTTTTATTCAGACGGATGTGGCGATAAACCCGGGTAACTCAGGTGGCCCGCTGTTCAATCTGGATGGTGAAGTTGTTGGGGTTAACTCGCAGATCTATACCCGCTCCGGTGGTTTCATGGGGTTGTCCTTTGCCATACCGATAGACGTCGCAATGGAAGTTGCTAATCAGTTGAAAGAGAAAGGTTTTGTCACCCGAGGCTGGTTAGGGGTGATTATTCAGGAAGTGAACAAAGACCTTGCGGAATCGTTTGGCTTGGATAAGCCGGCAGGTGCGCTAGTCGCTAAAGTATTGCCTGAAAGCCCAGCCGAGTCTTCGGGGCTACAAGAGGGTGATGTCATTCTCAAGTTCAACAATGTGCCTGTGATTTTGTCATCTGATCTGCCACATCAGGTCGGTCGGGTCAAGCCGGGCGCAAAAGTGAAAGTGAATGTGATGCGTGCGGGCAAACTGAGCAATATCTGGGTGACCATCGGTGAACTACCCAGTGAAAAAGATTTGGCAAAAGTGGGTACTCCACAGAAAGAGCGTGACGACTCTAATCGCCTGAACCTGGTTGTTTCGGAGCTGGATGATAACCGTAAGCGGAAGTGGAATTTGAGCAGCGGTGTCGTCGTGCGCCGTGTTATGCAAGGGGCGGGATCTGATGCTGGTCTGATGGTAGGTGATATTATTACCATGCTTAATCGACAGCAAATCGAGTCTGTTGCCGACTTTGAAGAAGCGACACGCAGCTTGCCGGAGAACCGGGCGGTACCTATGCGGATCGTTCGACGTGGAAGCCCTCTTTTTATTCCGTTAAAGCTTCAGCAGTAACCGCTAGGGCTGATGTCTTAGACAGATTTAAGCACTAAGGAAAAGGGGCTCTGGGCCCCTTTTTACGTTTTTGAAGATTAATGGCCGCAGTGCGGTAAATACGGTAAACTTGCCGCCTTTCCAGCGATTCTGAACAGCAATGGTAGCCAATACGTGAGCAGCCTCGATCACATTCGAAATTTTTCCATCATCGCCCATATTGACCATGGTAAATCCACCCTGGCCGATCGTTTTATCCAGACGTGTGGTGGTCTATCCGCCCGTGAAATGGAGGCTCAAGTTCTCGATTCGATGGATCTTGAGCGCGAGCGAGGCATCACCATCAAAGCTCAGAGTGTGACTCTGGATTACCATGCTAAGGATGGGAAAACCTATCAGCTGAACTTCATTGATACGCCGGGGCATGTGGACTTCTCCTATGAAGTATCCCGTTCTTTGGCAGCGTGTGAAGGCGCGCTGTTGGTTGTTGATGCAGCGCAGGGCGTTGAAGCACAATCGGTTGCTAACTGTTACACCGCAATTGAGCAAGGTTTGGAAGTACTGCCCGTCCTCAACAAGATGGACTTGCCTCAGGCCGACCCTGACCGTGTGCGTGTTGAGATCGAAGAAGTTATCGGTATCGATGCGACCGAAGCGGTGGCGTGTTCCGCTAAAAGTGGTTTAGGTATTGAGGATGTTCTGGAAGCGTTGGTCGAGAGCATTCCTCCGCCAGAAGGTGATGTTAATGCACCGTTGCAAGCGTTGATCATCGATTCGTGGTTCGATAACTATCTGGGCGTTGTTTCACTGGTGCGTGTGGTACAAGGTACCTTGCGTAAGAAAGACAAAATTTTGGTCAAGTCCACCGGCCAGAACTACGGTGTAGACTCTGTTGGTATCTTTACGCCAAAACGCCAGGAAACCGGTATTTTGCAGGCGGGTGAAGTAGGGTTTGTGGTTGCGGGTATCAAAGATATCCATGGTGCACCGGTGGGTGACACCCTGACACACAACAAAACCCCTGATGTAGAAGAGTTGCCAGGCTTCCAGAAGGTTCAGCCGCAAGTCTATGCCGGGTTGTTCCCAACCAGTTCCGATGACTATAACGATTTCCGTGAAGCGCTGGATAAGCTGACGTTGAATGATGCTTCGTTGTTCTTCGAGCCGGAAACGTCTGATGCATTGGGTTTCGGTTTCCGTTGCGGCTTCCTGGGGATGCTGCACATGGAGATTATCCAGGAACGTCTGGAACGTGAATATAATCTGGATCTGATTACCACCGCGCCCACTGTAATCTACGAAGTAGAGATGCAAAACGGTGATGTGATCCACATTGATAGCCCCTCGAAATTGCCGGACCCGGGCTCGATTGTTGATATGCGGGAGCCGATCGTTCAGGCGAATATCTTGGTGCCTCAGGATTATCTGGGACCCGTTATTGGTTTGTGTGTGGATAAACGCGGCATGCAGAAAAATATGCAGTATGTCGGTAATCAGGTTCAGGTGACCTACGAACTACCGATGGCTGAAGTGGTACTGGATTTCTTCGATCGACTGAAATCTGTCAGCCGAGGGTATGCGTCTCTTGAGTACAACTTTGTGCGCTTTGAATCGGCCAAACTTGTGCGTATGGATATTCTGATTAATGGCGATAAAGTCGATGCACTGGCTGTCATCTTGCATCGGGATAATTCACAGTACCGCGGCCGTCAGTTATGCGACAAGATGAAAGAGCTGATCCCACGTCAGATGTTTGATGTTGCCATTCAGGCTGCATTGGGCGGTAAAATTATTGCGCGTACGACCGTTAAAGCTCTGCGTAAAAACGTATTGGCGAAATGTTACGGTGGTGATGTCAGTCGTAAGAAGAAACTGCTGGCTAAGCAGAAAGAAGGTAAGAAGCGTATGAAGCAGGTGGGCAGTGTTGAAATCCCACAGGATGCGTTCCTTGCCGTGCTGAAAGTGGACAATTAAGGACATCTCATGGATTTTGATTTTGCGCTGCTGCTAGTCATTGCTACCGCCATTTGTGGGGTTATCTGGCTGTACGATAAAGTCCTTCTGGCACCCCAGCGCCGTGTGACACTGGAGAAAGCGGAAGCTCAGGCCGCCGGTACATTACCGGAGGAAGTAGTCGCAAAGATCACCCATGAACCCGGTTGGGTTGATACGGGGCGTTCGATGTTCCCGGTGCTATTTGTTGTGCTGGTTCTACGCTCTTTTCTGGTTGAGCCATTTCAGATCCCATCCGGTTCTATGTTGCCGACGTTGCAGATCGGAGATTTTATTCTGGTCAATAAATACCACTATGGTATTCGTTTGCCGGTATCGAATACTAAAGTGCTGTCACTGAACGATCCAAAGCGGGGTGATGTGGCTGTATTCCGATATCCTGCAAAGCCAAATATTAACTATATTAAGAGGGTTGTTGGTCTGCCGGGTGACCGGGTGACCTATGTAAACAAAACTCTTTACATCAATGGTGAGGTGCAGCCACAAGAATTGCTGGCACAGCTGCCGCCAAGCCGACCTCAACGGTTGGTGATGCAGGAAAGTCTGGGTGATGTTCAGCATCAGATCTTTCGCGATGTGAACCGTAAGGGCATTGTGGGAGAATGGGTTGTACCAGAAGGTCATTACTTCATGGTGGGTGATAACCGCGACAATAGTAATGATGGTCGTTACTGGGGGTTTGTGCCGGATGAGTTGCTGGTAGGTAAAGCGTTTGCAGTGTGGATGCATTGGGAATCTTTCCTCAGCATTCCGGATTTCGGTGATGCCCGAACGATTAATTAACAAGGAGGATGGAATGAGTAAGATGCGTAACCGACAGACAGGTGCTTCTCTGCTCTCCATCATGATCGTCCTGATCATTGGCGGTGTTTTCTTTTCTGTGGGATTTAAGCTTTACCCCGCGTACTTTGATTACAAACTGGTTGATTCAGTGCTGACAGATGTGAGTACTGATCAGGATGAACTCTCCAAACCGTTGATACGCCTGCGCCAGGATCTGGCGAAGAAATTTCGTATCAACCAAGTAAAACTGCCTGAAAAAGACTCACTCGTCGTTCGGCAGGAGAAGGGTATGATTTACTTCGATTTGGATTATGAAGTACGTGTGCCTATGTTCTACAACGTAGACGCTGTTGTCTCGTTTAATAAGCAATACGAAGCCGTAAAACCTTGATCAAACCAATAGCCGAATTAATGCGTAAACTGGGATACGATTTTAACGATCCGAGTTTGTGTGAGCTTGCTCTAACGCACCGCAGCTGCGGTAAGCGCAACAACGAGCGTCTGGAATTTCTAGGCGATTCTATCCTTAACTTTGTCATCGCTGAAGACCTGTATGAGCGTTTCCCGCAAGCACGAGAAGGCGAACTTAGCCGACTGCGTGCCGGACAGGTCAAAGGTGAAACCTTGGCTGAAATTGCCCGCGAACTGGGGTTTGGCGATTATCTGCGTCTGGGCTCCGGCGAATTGAAAAGTGGTGGTTTTCGCCGTGATTCAATTCTGGCCGACTCCGTAGAAGCGGTCATTGGCGCTATCTATCTCGACAGTGATATGGATACCGTGCGCGGATTCATCCTTGGCTGGTATAAGGCGCGTCTGGAGCAGATTAACCTGAAAAAGAGTCAGAAAGACTCTAAAACCCGCCTGCAGGAGTTTTTGCAGTCGCGTCGAATCGCGTTACCTCAGTATGAGCTGATTAAAGTCGAGGGCGAAGCCCACGAACAGACATTTTATATCCTCTGCCATGTGGAGATGCTGGAGCAGCCAACGAAAGGTATTGGCAGCAGCCGGCGTCAGGCCGAGCAGGAAGCTGCACGGGCAGCCATTGAACTATTACAGGTGGAGAAGTCCTGATGAGCGAAGATCTTTCCTATCTGCTTGAACCGCAGAATCCTGATCAGCGCTGTGGCTTTGTCGCCATCGTTGGTCGCCCGAACATGGGCAAATCAACATTGATGAACCACATTCTGGGGCAAAAGCTGAGTATTACCTCCAAAAAGCCACAGACGACTCGTCATCAGATCATGGGGATCAAAACCGAAGGCGATCTGCAGGTGGTGTACGTTGATACACCCGGACTGCACAAAGACGAAGGTAAAAAGGCCCTGAACCGCTACATGAACAAAGCGGCGTCTGATGCGTTGCGTCATGTGGATCTGGTGGTATTCATGGTCGACCGTACTGCCTGGACTGAAGAAGATCAGTTGGTACTGGAGAAGGTCCAGAACGCCCGTTGTCCGGTTGTACTGGTGGTCAACAAGATCGACAGTCTGAAAGACAAGCAGGAGCTGTTACCGCATTTGCAGGAACTCTCGGCTAAGATGGACTTCGCAGAGATTATGCCGATGTCTGCGACCGACGGGCACAACGTCGAGCAGCTGGAGAAGGTGATCGCGTCGCACATGCCGAACAGCGTACACCATTTCCCTGAAGATCAGGTGACCGATAAAAGCTCTCGCTTTATGGCGGCCGAGCTGGTGCGCGAAAAGCTGATGCGTAATCTGGGAGATGAAGTTCCTTACGGTACCACCGTCGAAATTGAAGAATTCAAATACGATGAGCAGAAAAAACTGACCACTATCAGTGCACTGATTTTGGTTGAGCGCGATGGTCAGAAACGTATTGTGATCGGTGAAAAAGGCAGTCGCCTGAAAACCATCGGTCGTGACGCACGGCTGGATATGGAACGTGCTTTCGAAAGCAAAATTATGCTCAACCTCTGGGTAAAAGTGCGTCGCGGCTGGGCCGATGATGACCGTGCCCTGCGCAGTCTCGGTTATAACGACGGAGACTGATGGAGTACCTTGTTGATGGTCAGGCCGCTTATGTACTGCATAGCCGGCCTTACCGGGATACCAGCCTGCTGGTCGACTTCTTTACCCTCGAACATGGCAAAGTCAGTGTTGTGGTCCGAGGCGCCAAACGCCCCAATTCCAAACTACGTCCCGTGATACAGCCCTTTCTGCCGTTGCAGGTAGGGTGGCGTGGTCGTCAGGATTTGAAGAATCTCACACTGGCTGAACCGGTGGATGCTAATCCCTTTCTAACCGGCACCCCTCTGATGTGCGGTCTTTATCTGAACGAGTTGATGACTCGTTTGTTGCAGCCGTTAGATCCGCATCCCCACCTCTATGTCTATTATCAATATGTGATTAACGAATTGCGCAGTGGTGAGGATATTGAAGGTGCGTTGCGCACGTTTGAGCGTCGCCTGCTGATAGAGCTGGGACATACACCTGATCTGACCGGGCTTGATCCTGATGGAATCTATCTGTGTGAACCTGAACAGGGCCTGCAACGTATTGCACAACCGACAGATCGTAATAGAATGCGATGTTTCTATGGCCGTCATCTGCAGGCGATAGAGCAGGACAGTTAT
>JAGSHA010000035.1 GCA_023954795.1 Oceanospirillaceae bacterium
GAACGGATACTGGCCATCATTTCCGGGCCAATCACATCATCAATCGTGCTGCCGACAATCTGCGTTTTGTTGCGCTCAAACAGGTCTGCATAGCCTTGATTAACGAAGTGATAACGCAGGTCTTTATCCAGATACGCGATCTGTGCTGGCAGGGCGTCCAGAATCAGGCGTTGCCGTTCTTCCAGTTGTGCCAGTTCCTGAGTTCGCTCCTGTACTGTGCTGTCCAGCGTCTGAATATTGGTGCGCAGGCGGTGCACCATAGTGTCGAACGTGCGTGCGAGCATGCCCAGCTCATCATCGCGTTCGATACCGCTGCGAGCGGTCAGATCGCCGCTGCGCACCCGTTCCGCGGTACGGGCCAGCTGTTTGATGGGTTGCACAATGCGGTTCACAAAAAATACGGCTAGCGTAATTGCCAGCAGAATTGAGATCAGGGCGATTGTCAGTATTCGCTGACTCAGAAGGACCGAGCTATGGCGTAATTCATCCACATAGACTGATGAGCAGATGTACCAGCCGAATCCTTCCAATGAACGCACTAAGGAGATTTTGTCGTAGACGTAGTTACCCGGATCTGAGGGTTTATCCCATTTGTAGTGCAGTTCGTTGCCGGTATCAGCCACTTTGATCAGTTCACCGATAATCGGCTGGCCGGAGGCGGGATTGATCAGTTCGAGTGCACTGGTCTGATCGATATTGGGGTTTGGGTGGGCAAGGAGGTGGCCGTCGTTGTCGAAGATATAGAGGTAGCCGGTTTTCGCGATTTGAATTTCACTGAGTGCTTCACGGACTTCCTGAATAGCCGCCTTTTTGCGTGCCTGTACTTCAATTTCCAGATCATCCAGATACAACCCGCTGCCGATGACAAACCCCCACTGTGGGTAGTTTTTCACATAGGACAATTTGTCGATGGGAGGGCCTTCGTTCAGCCGTTGCCATTTGTACTGATAAAACCCTTCGCCCTCGTTTACCGCGCCATCGATCACTTCACGGATGATACTGCTTTGATCCCGGTTATCCGTTTGGGAGATCTCAAAACCCTGAAAGCGCGGGTCGGGGTGGGAAAGTAAAGTGGCGTCATGATCGGCCACCCAGATGTAGCCATCGTTGCCGTACTTAAAGTTTCGCAGGTTTTCGAACACCCGCGCGCGGGCCTGATTGATACTCAGGTTGTCTCTTTGAGCTTCGCGGAAGGTGTTGATGACCTGTGCTTCGGTCAGTTCAACCACCGCTTTCAGGCGTTGTTTGTGGGCATCCAGTGACTGCTCGCGGTAGCCCTCCAGATTGGAGTACATCTTGTTCGCCAGCTGAAAGACGTTGTTCAGTGCCAGCCGGGCGGAGTTGCGCTCAATCGCGTACACCTCTTTCTGAATCAAAGGGACGGAGTAGATATAGATGGCGCAGAACATCACGGCGATGATCATCAATATCACCCAGAAAAAGCGCCGTACCAGCTTTGTGCCTGACATCATCGAACGTACAACCTGCCTGCCATTTCCGTTCAGTCTACTGCCAATTTGAGTCGAATTCTTCCTGTGCGCACATTTCGGTGCATTTGTGGCAAACCGTTGCCAAAGTCTTTTTGTTGAATGGATCTGTCCGCGGCTTTGAGTTCATAGGCCTCGGAACTCCCTAAATAAAAATAAGAATGTTGCTTGGAGAACAGACTCATGAAAACGATGAACCCCTCTCTGCTGACTGTCGCGATGACCGCGGCACTGTCCGTTTCTGCCGTACAGGCCCAAGGTATTTCGGACGACAAAGTGAAGATTGGTGTACTGGGGGATATGGGCGGTGTGTATGCCGATGTATGTGGTCCTGGTTGTGTTACCGCAGTGAACATGGCGGTAGAAGATTTTGGTGGCAGTGTGCTGGGTAAACCGATTGAGGTGATCAGTGCCGATGACCAGAACAAGCCTGATATCGGTTCAGCCAAAGTACGTGAATGGGTAGAAAATCAGGAAGTCGATGTGGTGACCGGATTGGTTGCATCTTCGGTGACCGGTGCGGTCACTAAAGTGCTTACCGATGCGAAAAAGATCGCCATGATTACCGGCTCTGCATCCCATGCGTTCACCACTAAATCCTGCAGCCCGTATAACGCTCACTGGACCTACAACGTGGTTGCGTTGGCACAGGGTACTGTGAAGCCGATGGTGCAGTCGGGTAAAAAACGCTGGTTCTTCGTTACGGCTGACTATGCCTTTGGCCATGCGCTGGAGAAAGTGGCGTCTGGTGTGATCGGCAAAAACGGTGGTGAAGTGGTGGGTTCAGTACGCGTGCCACTGGGAACTACGGATTTCTCCTCCTATATCCTGCAGGCGCAATCTTCTGGCGCTGATGTGGTTGCATTAGCGAATGCCGGTGGAGATTTTGTGAGCTCTCTGAAAACTGCGGCCGAATTCGGTTTGACCGAAATGATGGATGTGGCGGGTTTATTGGTGTTTACCCAGAATGCCAAGGCGCTGGATCCGAATATTGCAGGCGGAATGAAACTGACCACCGGTTTTTACTGGGATCTGGATGACGCCAGCCGTCAGTGGTCCGCACGCTTTAAAACCCGTCATGGCAGCATCCCATCTATGGCGCATGCCGGTGTTTACTCCGCGACGATGCATTACCTGAACAGTATTAAAGCGACCGGCACTGATGAATCGGATGCCGTGATGCGTGAGATGAAATCCACCAAGCCGAATGATTTCTTTGCCCGTAATGCCTACCTGCGTAACGACGGCCGTATGGTGCATGACATGTTCCAGGTGCGGATCAAAAAAGCAGATGAACGCAAAAACGAAGATGACATCTTTGAGGTTGAGCAGGTGATCCCGGGCGATCAGGCCTACGGTGCCATGCTGGCGCAATGCGACTTTAAGTAACCTCCAGAACCCCCTCAAGCCTTCTCTCCAATGCTCTTGCATTCTCATGCTAAGCAGGGGGGAGGCTACCTGAAAAATAATAATACACAGGAATTCCTTCGGATGAGTAAAGTGAAGTTCTCTCCCAAAAAACTGATTGTGGCGATGAGTCTGGCAGCCGTTTTGCCGATGACAACAGCTGTTGAGGCAGCCACTGCTGACGTTGAAAAGCTACAACAGCAGATTATGGAATTGCAGCAAGCGCTGGAGCAGATCAAGGCCGCTCAGCAGAAGACGGACGAAAAAGTCGCAACCGTCGAGAAAACAGCCGTCACAACCGGCAAAGGTGGTGCAATCTCCATTGGAGACACCAGCGTTAAGATCGGCGGCTATATCAAAGGTGACCTTCTGTACACCACCAACGGTGTAAACGGTAAGAATGGTTTGCTGGCTGCCGCCCATGTCAAAGGCGCAGATAGCAGCAAAGATGATCGTGTGGATCTGTCTGCACGTGAGTCCCGCTTCTTTATCAAAACCGCGACCCCGGTGGCGGGTAAAACGCTGAAAACCCATCTGGAAGCTGACTTCTACGGCACCACCGACAGCGAACTGGCGGCTAACGGTCACGGGCTGCGTCTGCGTCATGCCTATGGCAGCTGGGGCAACGTGCTGGTGGGGCAGACCTGGTCCACTTTCATGGATCTGTATGCACTGGGCGAGTTAACCGCCTTTGGTCAGCATGCATCAGCGTTGTTCGTGCGTCAGGCACAAGTCCGTTATACCCAGCCGTATGACGGTGGCAGCCTGATGTTTGCACTGGAAAACCCGGAAGACGGTGGCGATGATCAAAGCACGCCGGACCTGATTGCTCGCGCAAACTTTGATGGACAGTGGGGCCATGCGTCGCTGGGTATGTTGGCCCGTGAAGTGGTCGACGGTGATGACAAAGAGTGGAGTACGGCGTACAGCTTGTCGGCCCGTTTCCCAACGGTGGGCCGTGATGATCTGCGTATGCAGTTTAACTACGGTGAGTTGGGACGTTATATGGGGCTGGTGACTTACCCTGATGTAAATGGATCCGCGACCGGCATCGAGGGTTTTAATTCTTGGGGTGCGTCGTTGGCCTACCGCCATTTCTGGAACAGTCAGCTGCGTTCAAACGTGATGTTTTCGCGTACGGAAGCGGATGATAACCCTTACGGCACCGTGCCTGATTCCAGTCAGTCGTTTCATGCAAACCTGATCTGGTCGCCGAGCCCTAAACTCCAGTACGGCATCGAGTATGCCAACTGGCAGGTTGATTCGTCCGGCACAGAAAAAGAGCTGGATACCGTGCAGCTTTCGGCACGTTATCTATTCTAAGTTGTTTAGCTGTGCGGTGATCAGGGGTACATCGGTCAACTGCACAGTGACGCATAACCTTCTTCAGGGCAGATTTATGCTCTGGAGAAGGTCATAAAACACAATAATAAAACCGATAGGTCAATTACGATGAACACTAAAATTCTCGCACCAACCCCAAGCGCATATCAGTATCCACTTCTGATCAAAAGCCTGTTGCTATCCGGTCAGCGTTACGAGCCGGGCCGTGAAATCGTTTACGGTGATCAGGTGCGTTACGACTACCGCACGTTAAACCAGCGCATCTGTAAGCTGGCGAATGTGTTAACTGAAGCGGGTATCGGTGCAGGTGATACCGTAGCTGTGATGGATTGGGACAGTCACCGTTATCTTGAAGCCTATTTTGCTGTGCCGATGATCGGAGCCGTGTTGCATCATGTGAATATTCGCCTGAGCCCGGATCAGATCGCCTACACCATGAACCACGCAGAAGACGATCTGGTACTGGTTCACGATGACTTTCTGGCCATTGCTGAATCTCTGAACGATCAGCTTCCAACGGTACGGGGCTATATTCAGCTGTGTGATGACGGCAAACCGCTATCAACCAGTCTCAACGCCGTAGGTGAATACGAAAGCCTGCTGGCCGATGCGGGTGATCACTATGATTTCCCTGACTTTGATGAGAACTCCATCGCGACCACGTTCTATACCACCGGCACCACTGGTAACCCGAAAGGGGTCTATTTTAGCCACCGCCAACTGGTGCTGCACACATTGAATATGGCGACGACCCTAGGTGCGTATGAAGGTCTGCCGTTGTTGCGTTCCGATGATGTGTATATGCCAATGACACCAATGTTCCATGTTCATGCGTGGGGTGTGCCGTATGTGGCGACCATGATGGGTGTGAAGCAGGTCTATCCGGGGCGTTATGAGCCGAACAAGCTGGTAAAGCTGTTCCGCGAAGAGAAGGTGACTTTCTCCCACGGTGTACCGGCCGTATTGCAGATGATTCTGGGCTGTGATGAAGCTAAAGATACTGACCTGAGTGGTTGGAAATTGCTGACCGGCGGCAGCGCGCCAACGTTGGGCCTGGCACAAGAGATGGCGGATCGTGGCATTCTGTTCCATACCGCCTACGGCATGTCAGAAACCTGTCCACTGCTGACGGCCACGTATCTGCATACCGATGCGCGTGATCTCGATATGTCTGATCAGATGCCGATACGCATTAAAACCGGCATGCCTTGCGGCATGGTTGATCTGCGCATCGTTGATCCAGAAGGCAACGATGTGGCACATGACGGTGAAGCGATGGGTGAAGTGGTTGTGCGTGCCCCTTGGCTTACACAGGGTTACAGCAAAGAGCCGGAAAAGGGCGAAGAGTTGTGGGCGAACGGTTGGTTGCATACCGGTGATGTAGGGTCAATTGACGAAACCGGTGTCCTGCAGATCAAAGACCGAATCAAGGACGTGATTAAAACCGGCGGCGAGTGGATATCTTCGCTGGAACTTGAAAACCTGATCAGCCAGCACGAAGGTGTGGGCGAAGTGGCGGTTGTTGGCGTTCCGGACGAGAAATGGGACGAGCGCCCGCTGGCGATGGTTGTGCCGGTGGCGGGAGCCGATATCAGCGCTGAGCTAATCCAGCAGCACTTGAAGCAGTTTGTAGAGAGCGGACGCATCAACAAGTGGGCGATTCCGCAGGACATCAATGTTGTCACTGAAATTCCGAAAACCAGTGTCGGCAAGATCAACAAGAAGCTCATTCGCGAACAGGTCTGATTCGCGGGTTCTCCGGTGATTGCGGCATCTTTGTGTCGTGATCACCCATTTAACGATCACTCTCCTGATATCGATCTTGGCCGGTGCATGGTGCGATGTACCGGTCCTTTTTTGCTTGCCTGCCCATTCTCAGCTGATTGCTATAGATCACTCATTTCCTCAACGCCCCTTAAGCGAGAAACATGACCGAAATAGTCAATTAAATGACTTCTTCGGTTATAGCTGTTTTAGTCCAAAACTCGCCAGAATAGCGCATTAGACGTTCGTCTAGTGACCCGTGTTCAACGGCCTTAAGTGTGAGGCCTCTTGTGCCCGATACCCTGACGTACCTAGGGGCGATAAGAGTTCAGCTTTAGCGGGCCGGTTTAAAAACAATAATAAAACAGGACTGAAGTATGTTGAGTGTATTGCTGTCTCCGGCCATCGGCTTGATGAACAGGTTGAATTACCTCTATAAATTTTCCCTCATTAACGTGTTGTTTCTGATTCCGCTTTTAGGCTTGGCTTACATGCAGCTGGAAGAGTTGTCGGTCGAGCAGGAGGTCACGCGAACAGAGCTGCGCGGGATCAACACGTTGAACGATACGATTAAGTTGACGGAAATTGCAGCTGAAATACGTGATCTGACGGTGGTGCAGGGGAGTGATTTGGCATTGCAGGATGATATTCAGCAGCGGCAAACCGATTATATCAATCGGCTGGATGTGATCGAAGCATCGGTCACTTTGCTGTCAGGCAGTGAAAAACTGATGCTGATCGTTGATCGGCTTCGTCAGATGGCGTCCCAGCCGCGTGGGGCTGGCACCTTGGACATTGCGGGACTGTTCGTGAAAAACAACCAGTTGGTGCTGGAAAGCTGGATACTGGTGCACCGTCTGAGTTACGAAACGGGTATCTATCAGGATAAGGATACTCATAACTTTATTTTGATGAAGGTCGTGTTGGATGCGATGGAACCCCTGTTGGAGCATCAAGGGCAGTTGCGCGCTTTTTCTACCAAGGTGATGAGGGCGGGCGCAATAAACTCCAGTGTGATGGAAAACCTTAACCGCGTACTGGATGACCTCATCAATGATCAGAAGCGTTTGGATAACAGTCTACGTCCCATTGTGTCCGCCGGAACCGTATTTGGTAACACGCTGGTAGCCAGTGCAGAGATCATCGCCACGCAGTTGAAACAGGGTGCCGATCGGTTCGAAAATGATGTTCTGATAGAGGAGCAGCTTGAGCATAACTGGAAGCAATACTTTCAGCGTGAATCGGAAACCAGCGGTGAAATTTACCGCTTTATGAATGATGCTATTGGATTTGTCGAGCAGCGGTTACGCGAACGGGAAGCGGGCCAAAGTCAGCGCTTTTATGGCTTGTTATTCGGCGTACTGGCGGTCTTTCTGGTCACCAACTACCTGATGTTGGCGTTTAATCTGTCTGTCAGAAACAGTATTCAGTCCATTCTTGATACTGCGGAGTGTGTCGCGCAAGGAGATTTAACCAGTCAGGTACGCATTTCGAATACCGATGAAATGGGTGAGCTGGCGATTAAGTTCAATCAGATGACCGAACGTATGCGCCAGCTGTTATCGCAGGTGACCTCTACCGTTGAGTCGGTTGCTGTGCAAGCGGGTGTTGTGGATGGTATTGCACAACAGAGCAGCGAAGCGGTTGAGATGCAGCGCCTTGAAACGGATCAGGTGGCGACGGCGATCAATCAGATGGTGGGCAGCGCTCAGGAGGTCGCGGACAAAACACTGATCGCCTCGCATGAATCTGGCGAAGTGGATAAACAGGCGTTACAAGGGCAGAGCTTGGTCAAGAATACCCTGGCGGATATCGACCAGTTGTCGCTGGATATTGACGCGGCGATGAACGTCATCCATCAGTTAGTTAAAGACAGCGAAAGTATCACGCAGGTGCTGGATGTGATTAAGGGTGTTGCCGAGCAAACTAACCTGTTGGCCCTGAATGCTGCGATCGAGGCTGCTCGGGCAGGCGAACAGGGTAGGGGCTTTGCTGTTGTGGCCGATGAAGTTCGCACCTTGGCAAAACGTACTCAGGAATCAACGGCTGAAATAGAGCAGATGATCACCCGTTTGCAGGCGGGAGTGAGCGATGCGGTACGGGCAATGGCGGTCAGTCACGATAAGGTCGGACAAACTGTGACCAATTCCTCAGAAGTGGGTCGTACGCTGGAGCATATTTCAGAGGCGATCTCACGGATTGTGGAGTTTAATTCTCAGATTGCGTCTGCGGGCGAAGAGCAGACCATGGTCGCCAATGAAATAGAGCGCAATGTGCAATCGATCAGTCATGTCGGTAATCAGACCGCAGAAGGTGCTAAAGGTACGGTTGTTGCGTGTCAGGAGATGGCGCAACAGACCGAGCATTTGAAAGGGATGGTGGCGACTTTCCGAGTTTGACGTCTCTGGGTGAATAGCGTCAGTTCTGGCCCAATTCTGGCCTGAAGATCTGGATATGTTCGGCGTTAGTTTCGCCACCACATTGGGCACCTGGTCGGTGAACGGCGAGTTGGCCTACCGCCCTGACCGCCCGCTGTTTGGGGATACGTTGGGTAAAGGGTTTTTGAACAGCAGCCTGAACAACGCCGAAGAGCACGATACCTGGAGCGCCTCTTTACACGGTATCTGGTTGGGAGGTGCGTTGCCTCTGGGAATAGATTCTCAGGTTATTCTGGTGCAGTTTGGTGCTGATTACATCGATGGTGATCTGAGTAATCTGGCGGCGCAGAACTCCATCACTAAAGAGGCGGGCTTAACACCTGACGACCTCGCATACGGTGTGGCAGCAGAGTGGACCGGCACCTGGCAGGCAGTGCGACCGGGGACGGATTTAGCCTTGGATGTATTTATACAGTATGACATCGACGGCAACTCCCATTTCTGGGGCAATTTCGCTGAGGAACGCTTGCTGGGAACCGTCACCCTGACCGCTAATATCGGTAACGAGTGGGAAGCCCGTGCGGGTTACACCTGGGTCGATCAGGACAACTCCCATTATGAAACACAGGACGTGATCAATCTGTCGGTGAATTATAAGTTTTAGGTCTCCCTTACGGACCATGAAGAGTGAATAAAGGGAACGGACTCCTTGAAATTTTGTCTGGTCAGCGTCGCCATAAGTAGGAGTTCGTATTTCATTCTAATCATCACCTGTAGAGGTTAACTAATCCCGGACATTAATTTAGGATTTTCTTCTGCCTTTGCAGGCGATCCTCCACAATTGGATCATGCCTAATGATTACGGGATTGTGACTGGATTCAGAAGCAATTACTTCGATGATTATTCCCTATCCTCCATCTCCCCGATGGCTTGTTATATCTTCAATTCCCTCCTTTTGGGTGGTTCCCGGTAGCACTTAAAGCGTTACGTTAAAACTGCAAATGAAAGGTTCGGTCCGCGCCTCACTATCGTAGGAAATGGGGTGTAACGCTTCAGAGCAGACATAGAACGAAAGGTGGTGACAATGTTTACTCAGCAACACGCACAGACGCTAGCAGAAGAAAATTGCCAATTTTCGGGTACCGGTGGATTAAGCGAAAACAACGCCGAAGCCAGTTTTTCTCCGGCTTTTATGGAATCGGCTAGTGGCCAGGTCGAAATTTCCCGCTTTAAAGATGGACGACCTGCACCGTTCCACTTGTTGGATGGATTACCCGAGGAGTGGGTTGTCGAACGTGATTTAAAAGGTCGGGTTGTCACGGTGAAAAACTCTGTCACTTCTGGTTTTGTGCGCTTGGGCCAGTTTTTTACTCGACAGCAAGCAGCAGAGTTTATGCAGCACGTATCTGCATAACTACCCTTTCTATATATTTTCATCCCTGTCTAATTTCCCGATTAGGCGACTCATCCCTGAAAGTGAGTTTTGGGAGGCAAATGCCTCCCTTTTTTATGCTTCGCAGGACATGATTTTCACGGAAATTGGATTGTCTTTCGGTTGTGGGGCTTAGATCCTGGTAAGCCAGAGAGGGGCGGCAGTCAGGCCTGTGCGCTGGCACGGGCACTGATTTCATCGTACCAGCGTTGTATGTGTTCGTGTTGTTCGGGAATTTCTAGTCTGGCCCACTTGGCAAAGTCGATCGCGCAGAGTGCGGTAATATCAGCGATTGTAAATTCGTCTCCCGCCACATAGCAGTGTGCTTCCAAGCGACTATTCAGGCGATCAAGAAACCGCTGATAACTCTTGATGCCCCGTTCAATCAAGCCCTCGATTGCCAGAACACCCTGAGTGCCAGGTATCGCGCGTTCTTTGAAGTGGGGGACCGAATTACGCAGAACGTCTGCTAAAGGAAGAAACGCGTCAAACTCGATATGACGCAGGCAAGATTCGATCAGTGCCTTACTTTTAGCATCAGTGCCCATTAGGGGAACCGTGGGGTACGTTTCTTCAAAATAGCGACAGATCGCACTACTCTCGTCCAGATAGGTGCCATCATCAAGTTCCAGAAGAGGTAACACGCCACGTGGATTTTTCTCCAAAAACGCAGGTAGCAGGTTCTCCCCACCGGCTATGTCGATTTCTATCGTTGGAATATCGATCCCTTTCTCGGCCAAAAATATTCGGACTCTGCGAGCGTTAGGCGCTTGAGTGCAATCATATAGTTTCATTTCGTGGTTTCCATAGGTGTACGGACGGTGGATTGCGGGGCCTCAGATGTACGATCCTGCTTATGCCGCAATCTGCCCTCTCTGAGGGAAGCTGATCAAGTATCGATCTGATCAGATGGATTCCATACGCTAACAAAAGGTATCTGCGGTGCCTCCATTCCAAAGGATGGGGTGAGAGGCGAATTTGGAGGGGCTGAAAAGTGTCAGGGTGGGGGAGTAACGCTGACACTAGGTTGTGGATTTTCGATGGTATTGGGCAAATATTGGCAGAAAAGGGTTAGTCAATGAGTCCAAGTTTTCGGCTCTCCGCCAGGGCCTCTGTACGAGAGCGTACACATAATTTTTCGTAAGTGCGGCGCAGGTGCCATTTAACGGTATTGACCGAAAGAAACAGCTTCTCTGCTATTTGATCGTTTTTTAAGCCTTCACCAACCAGACTGAGGATTTCAAGCTCGCGCTCTGATAATCCTTCGATGGGTGCTTTATGCTCAGTATCAGAGGAGATCGGTGCTCCCGCTGCCTCAAGCAAAGCACGACAATAGGTCATTCGTTTATTATTCGCGATATTGGGGTGTAGGCTCCAGTCGTTATGCAGCTGCTTCAGCAGTTCAATGGCGTGTTTACCTTCGTCAATAATACTGCGGACGGCTCCGATCTTGATACCCAGATCAATAGCTGAAATCATACTTTTGCGAGCATTATCAGAATCTTGCAGCAGAGAGTAGGCCAGGGCTTGCAGCACCTGCAGGACTAGTTGTCGACAGGGACGTTTATGCGCATCGGGTATCAGTTGTTCGATAACTTGCAGCGCAACGGCAGGTTCGTTGGTATGGATTGCGAAACGTAACGGGGCAATATCCAGGGAACCACACTCATCGGCCGGGTTAAAGAAACCGGTTGGGGTAGAGGGAATGTTGCAGATATCAGTTTGTTCAGCAAACTGCTTGGCTGAGCTCAGTTCACCGCGCAGAAGGGCGAAGCGGACCCGCTCCCAGCGCATCTCTCTGACAAGCCGGGGTAGCGTCCAGCTGACACCGGCAACTTCACCCTCTTCAAGAAAAGCGTAGGCTGCTTCTAATTCTCCTCTGGTAAAGGCGAGACGGGCACGTGTCAGACAACCTGCAATAACCATATCCGGCGGAATAGTGTTATTGATCGCATCTGCAAAGTGGTTGTCCAGTAGCTTCTGAGCGTCCTCAAGAAGATCGAGTTCATACAGAAGTTCAACCTCAAAACCATTGCTCACGGCCTTTGATACTTGCAGTGTCAGAACAGAATCATCAAAGCGTTTATAGTCTTGTTCACAACCGATGTTATGAAAGCGTTCCTTTGCGGTTTCCAGATTACCTTGCAGCTTCTCCAAAAGCGCACCCAACAGGTCAGAATAGGCAAGGCCAAAGCAGCTGCCCGATTTCAGATGTGCAGCTCGGCCTTTCAACTGATATTGTCGCGCCAGCTCGAACTCGCTCGCGCCTATTTTTGCCAAGGCGATGATATTGGCCAGTGCGCCACGCTCGAAGTGATCTTTCTCTCCAATGAATGGAAGCTGCTTTTCGGCCAATGCGCCTGCTGCCGGAACGTTATCTTTCATGATTAACAGCAAAGACTCGAGTGTCGGTAGCTGAGAGGTCAGTTCTGAGGGTAATCCTATAGTTTCATCAATTTGTCTTAACCCAACTAGCAGCTTTTCCGCGTGTTCTTGTTCGTGCAGAAATAGATTGGCCCAGCACATGCTGGAAATAAGTGCAGGGCTATCAATTGAATGTTGAGCTGATATCTGTGAAGCGAGGTTTGTGACGGTGCGCAGTTGCCCCTGAGTGACCAGATATTTGCTGAATTTTTCCAGAATTTGAATAGCAAACACGGGGTTGTGTGCTGCAATAGCATGATGAATCGCATCGAGTTTGTAACCGTGACGGTTGTGCCAGTGTGCAGCAGCGTCATGCAGCGTACTAATTTTCTGCGGGATGAGTTGTACCAGCCGTTTCAACAAAAACTGTCTGACAAGCCCATGTAGCCGAAACCAATGACGTTGTTCATCCAGGGGTTGGATAAAAAGCCCTTTTTCACAGAAACTTTCCAGTTGTGTCTGAGCGCCAGGCTCTCCGGTTAGGGCTTCACATAAAGGCGCGCTCATACGATTTAAAACGGCCACTTTGAGAAGGAATAGTTGCTGTTCGGTGCCCAGATGCCGGAATACCTCCTCAGAAAGAAAGTCGGTAATTTCGTCCACTTCACCCGTGATGTTCTCAACCCATTCCTGCGCGTCATCGATGCGAGGAAAACAGAGCATGGCAAGGCGAATTCCAGCAATCCAGCCTTCAGTCTTTTCGATCAGGGTATGGGTGACTGCTTGGCTCAGTGGGCCTGTTACCCGAAGCTCGCCGAGGCGGGTTGCTTCTTGCGTGCTGAACCTCAATTCCTGATCACTCAGTTCTAGCAGTTCGTCTCTCAGTTTTAGTTTTGACAGGTTCCAGTCAGGTTTCTCCCGGGAGGCGATGACGATCTGTCGTCCCGTAGGCATCTGCTGAATCAGCAGTGCAAGTAAACGTATTGATTCCTGATTGTGTAATGCCTCCAGCTCGTCCAGAAACAGGACTGTGGGTGCTTTGTCTGCGTTAAACAGGTTGGCCAGCAATGCCGCATGGTTCATCGTGACTGTTCGAAGATCGTTCATCGGAGCGGGCGTACTGATAATTCCTTCAAGTGCATAGCGAAGGTAAGTAAAAAGGCGCCCCGGATCGTTATCATCTTCATCCAGTGTCAGCCAGGCGGCGTTACTGCCCTGGCGTGTTAACGTATGTTGCCACTGCGACATCAGTGTCGATTTGCCGTAACCCGCGGATGCGGTGAGCAGGATGAGCCTTTTGTCACGGTTTTGATCAAGCTGATCGAGTAGCCGTTGGCGTTCAAGCATGTCCCTCCCCCAAGGAAGAGGAGGAGATAGCTTGGTTTCTAAGACGAGAGAGTTCAGATCGTTTAGCGTCATACTACGGCAACTCGGTCCCTGCAAAATTAATGTCTACGTAACAACATGATAGACAACGGCTGAATAGATATCAGAATACACCATTTGTTGGTTAGTGAGCGGTGTAGCCGCCGTCGACAATCAATTCGGCACCGGTTATGTAGCTGGCGTCATCCGATGCCAGAAACAGTGCGGTGGCCGCGATCTCTTCAGGTTGAGCCATTCGCTTCAACGGGATGTTGGATAAAACACGGTGTTGGAACTCGACCGCCTCCGCTTCAGTGAATTCAGCGATCGCCTGGCTTACCATCGGGGTACTTACGTATCCGGGGTGCAGTGAATTGATGCGAATCGCATAATCTTTCTGCGCGCAGTGAAGGGCGGCTGACTTGGTAAAGATCCTTACCGCACCTTTGCTGGCGTTATACGCTGGGAGCTTGGGCTCGCCGATAATGCCTTCAATGGAGGATATGTTAATGATCGCGCCACCGCGTGCTTTCATCACCTTGATCGTTTCCTGGCAACCGATAAAGACCCCATCACTGTTAATAGATTGTGTCTGTTGCCAGTCTTCCAGGGTGCAGTTTTCAATATCCCCCGTGATGGCAATACCCGCATTGTTGACCAGAATATCCAACTGCCCATAGGTCGTGAGGATCTTGCCGATGACCTCTTGCCACTGCTGAGGTTGTTGTACATCCAGTTCCATAAACATCGCCTGTTCACCAAGCTCCCGTGCCAGTGCGATTCCGTTAGGGCGGTTGATATCAGCAACTATGACTGTGGCGCCTTCTTTAACGAACCTTGTACAAATTGCTGCTCCGATGCCTGAGGCACCGCCTGTTACCAATGCGACTTTATTTTCCAAACGCATACTGAACTCTCCTGATTGATCTTGCTCGTTGCCCAGCTGAGATTGTTCAGCCAGGCTCAAGGGGGATTACTGGGCGCTCATGCCACCGTCAACGGTGAACTCTGCACCCGTAATAAAGCTGGCGGCATCTGACGCGAGGAACAGTACGGTCTGAGCGATATCCTCTACGTGACCCAGCTTGCCCAGCGGGGTCATACCAGTAACAACGTCTTTGGCTTCTTCGATTGTTGCGGCGAGCCCCACGTCGACGAAATCCTGAAATGCCTGATCTCCCATGGCGGTTTTGATCAGGCCAGGGTGAACAGAGTTAACACGAATGTTGTAGCCCAGTTTGCCGAACTCCACAGCGGCGTGCTTGGTGTACAGACGTACCGCACCCTTGGTGGCGCCGTAAGCACTATGACCGGGTACACCAATGAGTCCTGCTACTGAGGATAGGTTGATGATCGAGCCGCCCTGACCGGAAGAGGCCCCCGGCTTCATTACGCTGGCAGCAGCCTTCATGCCCAAAAAGATAGAATCAACATTCACCTTATGGACGCGCTGTACCTCTTCCAGACTATTTTCCAGCAACGTACCGCCGATATAGATACCCGCGTTATTTACCAGAATGTCGAGTCCGCCAAGCTGGGTCAGGGTAGCTTGGATACTGCGGTCCCAATCGGCTTCGGAGCAGACATCGTGTTGGCAAAAAGCCACATTCAGCCCCTGATCACGGAAGCCATCAACGGTCTGTTGACCAAGTTCAGCCTGAATATCTGTGGCCATCACATTGGCGCCCATACGAGCCAGGTGTTCA
>JAGSHA010000308.1 GCA_023954795.1 Oceanospirillaceae bacterium
ACCGGTCAGTATCGGTGTGGTCAACGAGACCCAGCTGGAACTGGATCAAGGTGCGCATATTCAGGACAGTACCCGTCATATGGCGGGTGTGACCATCAACCAGCTGTCTGGCAGCTCCTCCCACAACACCGGCATTCGTATGCCGCTGAACTACGACGGTTATTACCTGTTCCTGCAAGACAGCGTACCGCTGCAATCTTCCGCATTTTTTAACCACAATGGCCTGCGTTGGACCAGTTACAACACCAGTGCTCAGCAGATCGAAGTACTCAAAGGTGCGGGCAGTACTCTATACGGCTCAGGGGCTGTAGCAGCAACCGTTAACGTATTGAGTGAAGAACCGCAGTCAGAACCGGCAGGAAAGCTGTTGGTTCAGGGTGGGGAGAACGATTACGGGCAGGTCAAAGCGTCATACACCAACGCGATCAATGAAGATCAGTCATTTCTGGTGGCTGGATCGTTTTTGCAGGATAACGGCTGGCGTGAGCATACGGCACGTGAACGTAGCGAAGTTCTGTTGAAACACCAGTGGCAGCTTAACGATACAAACGAATTAAAAACGCAGTTCCAGGCCTCCTCTCATGAAGATGAGATGGCATCGTCACTGAGTGAGACTCAGTTTAAAACCACACCGGAGCTGTCAGGCTTGAGTGATGCTGTGCTGGCGATTGATCCGGTACGTGAAAGTGATTTTGCTCGCCTGAGCATGGAGTGGACAAACTTTTTCAGCGATCAGCTGGAGCTGAGTCTGATTCCTTATGTGCGTCATAACACCAATGATTACATCGCCACGTGGCGCTCTTATACACCGAAATCTGAAACCAGCGTCACCACTCTGGGTGTGCTGGCAAAAGGTATTTACAGCCACGACAATGGCAGTGAAACGCTATTTGGTTTAGACGTAGAGCACTCAGAATCCGATACGTTCAGCTTTCAGCCACTGGATGTGACCGTCAGCAGCTGGGGTGGTGGGTCGACAACGTATACCAAAGGTTTTACCTATCGCGATCAGACCATTACTTATAAAAACCTCTCGCCATACCTGCAACATAATTTTCAGGCGACCGATAAGCTGGTGCTGCAAGCCGGTCTTCGTTATGACTACAACGCCTATGAGCTGGATAACAATCTGGCCGAAACCGACAACGATGGCTTTGGTAACCGCCAGTTGAGCGATCGCGATGATGACTTCAACAGCCTGAATCCTAAGCTGGGCTTTAACTACCAATACGATGGTCAGCACAGTGTTTATGGTCGCTTGGCGCAAGCGAACCGACTGCCAACTGCCTCTACGCTGTATAACCTGAAAAGCGGTGATAGTGGCTCACTGGTGGGCGGCGTTGAAGAAGAGACCTCAACCACAGCAGAGCTGGGTTACCGTTTGCAGCGTGAAGATCTGTATCTGACGCTGGCGATCTACCGTATGGAAATTGAAGATGCCATTGTCAGTGCAACGGATACCAGCGGGGATAGCTATCGTACCAATGCCGGTGAAGTGCGCCACGAAGGGATTGAGCTGGAGCTGGGTTACGACTTCTCTAGTGACTGGTCTGGTACCTTGGCGCTGAGCCGATCGCGTCATAAATTTATCGACTATGTGAATAACGGTACTGATCTGTCCGGTAACGAGCTGATGCGTGGTCCGAACGGTAAAGGTTCTGCGACACTGAACTGGAATCCTTCATCACTCTCTGCGCTGGATCTTCAGCTGCAGGTCGATTACTTCGGTAATTACTGGATGGATGATGCCAACACGTCACGGGGTGACGGTTACACCCTGGCACACGTAAAGGGACGTTATCAGTTTGATAAGAACATCACGTTCTACGGTCGTGTAGAAAACCTGTTCGATCGCGACTATGCCTACCAGTCTGAAGTGAGCTGGGGACGTACTAAGTTTTATCCGGGTGCGCCAATGACGCTGAGTGCCGGTGTGGAATACCGCTGGTAAACCTCTTCGGGCATGGCGCTCCTGCGCTGTGCCTCTCTTCGGGAATCACTGATTATGACGCGACATTTTTACCTCTGGCACCGACGCCTGGCGTTGTGGGTGCTCATTCCTATCCTTGTGTTTTCGCTGAGTGGTTTGTTGCATCCGTTGATGCGACTGACCCGACCCGAAGCGGCACAGATGTTCTTTCCGCCACCGGTCTGGCCGGCTGATCTCAAAGGACCTGTACTGATTGAGCCCGATCTGTTCGTTGCCGGTCTGCGGCCGGTAAAGGTGGGTGATCATTGGGTACAGCAGCAGTGGACCACCCGGATGCACCCGTCACAGTTTGTGAATCTGGCAACGGGGCAGTCGATAGAACATGGCGCGCAGGATTACGCGGAACAGCTGGCCCGTTTCTATGTGGGTGATCAGCAATCTGAAATCGCGGCGATCCGATTTGTGACGCAGTTTGACGCTGAATATGGCGAGATCAATCGCTTGCTGCCGGTGTGGATGGTGGAGTTTAAGCGTGATGATCAGCTGCGCGTCTATATCGATATCCGCCAGGATCGGCTGGCAACCTTAAGCGACGATACCCGTCGTCTTTTGCTACAACTGTTCCAGTGGGGGCATGTCTGGTCATTTCTGGATGAGGATGCACCCCTTCGCAACGCCTTGTTCATTCTTATGATGAGTGCATGCACCCTGCTGGGTCTGAGTGGTATCTACCTGTTTGTGGTGTTGCCAATTAGCAAGCGGCGGAATGCCCGCGGTCGTAAAGTACATGCCTGGGGAGGTCTGCTGATCTCGTTAGCGTTGTTGATGTTTGTAGCCAGTGGTTTGGTAAGGACGGTCGAGAAACTGATACCGGAAGTCCGGGGTGTGCCTCTGGCAGAAAGCATCGCGTTGAACACGGTGAGCTATGACTTTACCCAGTTGAAGCAACGCTTCTCTGCCATTCAGGGAGTACGCCTTCATCGTCTCGATCGAGAAGCGGTTTGGCAGATTTCTCAGCCTCGACAGCCCGATCAGTGGGTGAACGCCACCACCGGACAATCAATCGAGCAAGGTGCTTTAGCCTTTGCACAGCAGGTTGCTGCAAATGCGAACGCATCCTCTAGAACTCAAGCTCTTGTTTCCAGTGAGCGGATTCATAACTTCAAAGCGGACGGGGATTACGGGTTTATCGACAAACGCCTGCCGGTGATCGCCCTGCGTTATGACGCACAGACACTCTATGTTGATACGCGTGATGCGGTGTTATCAAAACAGGTCACGTCGGGAAGTCAGGCTTTTGGCTGGACCTTCCGTTATCTGCACAAATGGCGTTTTGCCGATGGTTTGAGTAAGAACGGTCGGGATGGCCTGATCGCCAGTTTTATCTTGTCTATCTGTGGCATCGGTTTACTGGGTTTTACGTTGTGGATAAAGGGGCAGCGAAAACGTCGGGCGGCCCGTCGGCTGAATGATCTGGGAACGGCCGTACCCATTAAAGCTTTGGGTAGCTAAGTACAAAACGAGAGTGGCAAACATGAGTAAAGCTGAAGAGTTATTGCAGATCGGTGGTCCGGTCGTCTGGATACTGTTGGGATTCTCTGTGATCGCCCTGACCCTGATCTTGGTTAAAAGCTGGCAGCTGTGGTGGGCTGGACGTCGGGTTGAACGCATCGGTGATCAGGTATTAGGGCATTGGCAACGCGGAGAGATCGATACAGCCTCGGGTTTGTTAACCGGAGTGAAGCAACCCGGATTAGTGTTGTTACGTGACACCCTTGATCTCCAATCAGGGGGTGTCGAAGAGGCTTTGATTCGGGAAGAACTGGAACGTCGTTTTACACGCATGAGTGATCAGCTGCGCACGGGGTTACGGCCGCTGGAATTGATTGGTAGCGTCAGTCCTCTATTGGGTCTGCTGGGAACCGTATTTGGGATGATTATGGCGTTTCAGCAGATGGAACTAGCAGGCAGTCAGATCGATCCGGGGGTGCTCTCGGGGGGTATTTGGCAGGCGCTACTGACAACCGCCGCGGGTTTGGTTGTCGCCATTCCGGTGGTATTGCTGCACAACGGGTTGGATCAGTGGGTGTACCGTTTAACCCGTCAGATGCAGGACCTTGTGACGCGTGCGTTTACGCAACCGACAATGGGCCACGCCGATACCAGTGATCAGATACATCTGGTACACGAGCCTGAGCAGGAACCGTTGCATGCAGCTTAATGGGGTGATGCCTCCTCGACCTGTATCGATCAGTCTGACACCGCTGATTGATGTAGTATTTATCCTGTTGTTATTTTTTATGCTGACCTCCAGCTTTATCCAGTGGCGGGCTGTGGATCTGCCTTTATCCACCGAATCACACAATCAGACCGGTAGTGAAGGTTCATCGTTGGCACCGGATATCATTGTGGTGCGCGCAGACGGT
>JAGSHA010000110.1 GCA_023954795.1 Oceanospirillaceae bacterium
CATCCTCAGAAAACTGTACAATGATCAGTTGCTGGCCCGGCTCGATCAGATCCGGATCGTCGCCCAGGCGGCCGCTACGATAATTATAGATGTAGGTGGTTTTGACCTTGTTTTGCAGTACTTTGCCCAGAAAGGAGCTTTGTTTGTTGTTCAGCTTCTCATCGGCCTGCTGTGGTATGTCCACATACAGTTTGTCTTTCTTTTCACCCAGCTTAATACCTTCTGCGAAGGTTCGGGTCAGGCCGGTTTGCAGAATGCCCCATAAACCTTGTTCATCGCCGTCATGCACTGCGTGGATGTAGTACACCTGCTTACTGCTGGTTTCGGGCCGGTCGAGCAGTTCCTGTAGTTTGATACGGTTGTCGTGACTGAGTACTTGATCACCGACAAAAACGGGTGCTGGCGTAACAGCGCCTGTGTCTACGCCAAAGGTTCTGCTACCGGATTCCTGCACGATTTCCAGTTCTGCACGGCTTTCGACCTGTTGCTGCGGTAGTTCCAGCAGTTGGGAGGCGGTGACAAAATGGTCAGCGGTTTCGATGTTAATCGACTGTTCGGGCGGGGCGGTAATCTGATTGATATGTTTGCGGGCTTCTTTGACCACCTCACTGTCCGGTTCTGATTGAACGGATGGCGTTGCGGTAGTTTCGGCAGGAGGGGCACCGGGAAGATCAAGATCTATCGATTTGTTCATGAACACATAGGCGGCTGTACCCGCGAGCAGCACTGCAAACACAATCAAAACACGTAGCATCCCTAACCTCACGTTGCGTCACTTATCATGTTTACACACTGTAGCTTGCATTCAAGATTGAGAAAAGAGCTGCATAAGAAAGGGCGCATATATTGCTATATGCGCCCTTTCCGTCACCTTGAGGGGGGGAGAGATCCCCTGAGGTTATCGAACCATTACTGCAGCTGTTCCCAGTTGACCTGGCCAACATGGATGGCAGATGCATCAGGGATCAGATCAACAAAGCTCCAGGCATCAACTGCCAGAACATCGAGCTGCTTGACCTTCTTTTCTTCGCCCACTTCCAGGCGAAGCTCGGTACCGTCATCACTAGTGCCTGTGAATACCAGAATGCCATTACGCACACGGGTAAGGTTCATCTGGGTATCGTTGTAGATATACAGATCGCTCATCGACATGTTTCAGGACCTCATCTTTTTGTTAGTACACTATGTGAAGAGTCGGTCAGCAAAAGGAACGCATTTTCGATACCTCGCTGATCTTCCAGCGAGAAACTTTCGTATACGCATCAGGCCTCTGCTCACTTGCTCCACTTTTATTTTTTTGCTTTGGGAGAGAGGTGTTGATTATTGTGTAACCGATTGATGATTTAAAGTGATACATAAATCTATATATATGTATTTTGATCTGTATCATGTTTTTTGTGTGGTTATTATCGGCAGATCTGAGTTGTCTTTAAATCTCGCCGGTGAAAAAGCAATAGCACGGCTGTTAGAGCGTGCTGTATCCGGCCGTTCACGCTGAACCCTGAAGGGGCGTTGTAGTCAAATCTTGAGATTGTTTATACTGCCGCGGAGTCTGGATAGTGGGGGGAAACATGAGTTCTGACGATCTTGATTTCATGGATATGATGATGGGCGAAGGTGTAACGCCCGCCAAACAGAGTGATAAAGCAGATCTGATTGGGCATCAGGATAAGCGCGGTGATGCTGGCTTAAAGGAACGTCGTCATGCTGCTGAAGGCGATGTACATGAAAGCTTGTCCACTCAGCAGGTAATATTGCTTCACCCTTTCGATCCGTTGGAATGGAAACGGGATGGCGTACAGGATGGTGTTTACCGGAACGTGCGTCTCGGGAAGTATCAGTCTGACGCACGCTTAGATCTGCATAAGAAGTCGCCGACCCAGGCATTGGATGAGTTGCTGGGGTTTATTACCGAATGCAGTGGTTTTGGTATTCGTTCCGTCGTCGTCAGTCATGGACGTGGCAGTCACGAGGATGCCCCCGGTAATGTAATGCGTAGCTACTTAAACCAGTGGTTGCCGTTGATCCCCGAAGTGATGGCTTTTCACTCTGCTCAAAAACAGCACGGTGGTTTGGGTGCGACGTACGTTTTGCTGCGAAAAAACGAAACTCAGCGACGTGATAACTGGGAAAAACATCAGAAACGGTGAGTTTTTCACAATAGAGCACAGTTAGTTACAGCTTTAGTGGCACTCTTTCTTTAAGAGACGGTGGGGATGTTCTATAACAATACAAACACCGGAGTTGAGGACGTCGTTGTGAGTGTGCAGATCGAAGAGATATTGCAGTTCTGGTTTGGTGCCATGGAGGATGGGTTTCCCAGTACCGACCGCACCGCGCTATGGTGGGGTGCCAGTGATGAAACCGATCGGCTGATCGAAGAGTTGTTTGGTAGCAGTGTACGTCAGGCATTACGTGGTGAGTTGAATTTGTGGGCTGAAAGCCCGCGTGGGCGTTTGGCTCTGATTATTCTTCTGGATCAGTTTACGCGATCTTTGTACCGCAGCAGTCCCGAGGCATTCAGTGGTGATGAACGGGCGTTGGCTTTGTGCTGGATGGGATTAGGGCGAGGCCATGATCAGGCATTGGACCTTGCTGAACGACAGTTCTTTTATATGCCCTTGGAACATGCTGAAGACCTTGAGGCTCAAGACCGGAGCATCGTCTGCTTTGAGCAGGTACTGATGGAAGTGCCACCTCATAAGAAAGTGGTCGCGCAAGGTGCATTGGACTTTGCCCATCAACACCGTGACCAAATCGTCCGTTTTGGACGTTTTCCGCACCGTAACCGCATTCTGGGTCGAAGTTCCACTACCGAAGAGCTTACATTCCTAAATCAGAGTAATCATAACTGGGGTCAGTGAGACAGTTCCTGGCCCTCATTGTCGTCAGTAATACCATAGGACAGAGAGTGATTACTCTTAGTCGTCCTTCTTATTTATTGTAGATTCCGACGCTGGTTTTGAATCTGGTTTGCATTGCCCGCAGAAAAAGTATTTACTCAGCCGTATCACTGCCGGGAATAGATCCATGAATCAACAACAAGAAGAAAAACAGACGCGTGCGGTTGTGAAACGTTTTCCTCGTCCTGCTCTACTGGCAGCGGCGGCAGGTTTCCTTTTTTCCGTTTCTGTCTATCTGTCCATGCCCGCTGACGATTTGATGGCGCCGATACTATTAATTATCGGCTGCGTGATGACAGCGGCGATATCACACTATCTGAAACAGACCCTCCTACGCGCGGATGTCCTTGAAACTGAACTCAACGGCTGCATTGCAGAGTTAACCACCACGCGTGAAAATGCTGACCTTGTTGGCGTGACTGATCGTGTGACCGGGTTATTCAATCGTGTTCATTTCGATAATGTTACCGCCAATGAATGTCGGCGTGCTGTACGTGAATTCAGTCCACTTTCAATGATGTTGGTTGAACTGGACTACTTCGAACACTATCTTCATCACCATGGAGAAAAAGCCGCGGATGTGTGCCTGAAAGCGGTGTCTGATGATCTGCGCAAACGTATTTCTCGTCCGGGTGATTTGGCCGTTCGCTTTGATAATGAGCGCTTTGCCCTGCTGTTACCCTCCACGAATGAACAGGTTGAGCAGCTCGCGGCCCAGTGCTGTGAGGATATTCGTCAGTTGGCGATCCCGCATACCACCTCTGCAGTGTCTGATGTTGTGACCGTGACAATTGGCGTGGCGACTTTACAGCCGTCGCGTTTGCTGACACCGGAACGGTTGATCGAAGCGAGCGAAAAAGCACTGTATGACGCACAGAAAGCAGGTCGTAATCAGTTTATCGCTTCGGCTGAGAATGCATCAGATCTACCATCGGTTACTTATTCGCTGTAAAACCTGCTAACGCACTCGAACGGAGTGCGCTGTCGGTGACTGAGGCCGCTGAAGCTTGGTCCATAACCTGGTTAAGGAATCCTTATGTGCAGCGACAATCCCGCCTATGTGATCGGTCATATTACTGTCAAAGACACTGACCTGTTTGCTGAATATCGAGCGCAGGTACCCGGAACTATCGTCCCCTGGGGTGGTGAGCTGGTCTTTCGCGGTGCTAAATACTGCGTGCTCAGTGGCGAACACGATCACCATGACACGGTCGTTATCCGCTTTCCCGATCAGAGCTCGCTTGATGGATGGTTCAACTCTGAGGCGTATCAGGCATTGATACCGTTACGTACCCAAGCGGCTGATATGGTGTTGGTAGGATATTCAGAGGGATAATTCAGAGGGACGTAAGGATATGTCTGACAAATCAGTTCTTGTTCTGGGAGGATATGGCAATTTTGGCAAGCGTATTGTTGAATCCTTGGCAAAAATAGCAAACCTTCAGGTACTCATCGCAGGCCGAAACCCTGAGAAAGCGCTGCAACTGGTGCATCGTCTTCAACCCGGTGCGGCAGCAACACTGCAAGCGGAACGGGTTGATATATCCGCACCCGAATTTACTGCATCGTTGAAGAAATTAGCCCCGGATATTGTTATTCACACCAGTGGTCCGTTTCAAAAACAGAGCTATCAAGTTCCACAGGCCTGCATAGAGGCCGGCGCGCATTATATTGATCTGTCTGATGATCGTGATTTTGTTGCTAACATCTCTGAGCTAGACGCGAATGCCAGACAGCAACAAGTCAGTGTTATCTCAGGCGCTAGTACTGTGCCGGGTTTATCTTCTGTGGTCATCGATCACTACCGTTCACGGTTTTCTAATATTGAATCAATTGATATAGCGATTGCTCCAGGGAATAGGGCTGAACGCGGGGAAGCTACGGTACGTGCGATTCTCTCTTATACGGGCCATCCCTTTCCAATATTCAAACAAGGGAGGTGGATGGATGCATATGGTTGGATGGACTCCCGCACAGTAGATTTTGGTGGTGTTCTGGGGAAACGGAGATTAGCAAATGTCGATGTGCCCGATCTGTCTCTATTTCCTGAGCGCTATGGGGTGAGTAATCGTGTCACCTTTCAAGCAGGGCTTGAGCTTGCATTGTTACATCAGACAATGGTTTCAATGGCATCACTGACAAAGCGAGGCTGGGTCAAAAACTGGTCTCCACTGACAGTCCCTATTGTGCAAGTCAGCAATTTTTTCCGTTCACTGGGTTCTGATAACGGAGGTATGCGTATTGATATTCGCGGTCAGGATACCTCGGGTAACCCCCTGAATATTCTCTGGCAGTTATACGCTGAAAATGGCGTGGGTCCCTATATACCTACGTTGTCTACGATTATTGCCACCAAAAAGCTGTTGGATGGATCAATCACAGATCCGGGCGCTGTCCCTTGTCTAGGTATGTACAGTTTGGAGGAGTTCGTTAAGCTGGCCAGAGAGTGGGGTATTTATAGCGAGGAATGCGTGAATGGCTAGCGCTCATGGATAACTATCTGTTGCTGAAATTACTGCATGTTTTATCTGCGACGGTTTTAATGGGCACCGGGACGGGAATCGCATTCTTTATGTTTATGGTGAGTCGGTCAGAAAATTTCGCAGCGATTAGTCTTACTGCAAAACATGTCATTTTGGCTGACTGGGTTTTTACGACGCCAGCGGTTCTGGTGCAGTGTATTACGGGTGTCTTGTTGATGCAGGTTTTAGGTTACTCGTATAGTTCGATCTGGTTTTTCTGGGTGGCTTCCGTCTTCATACTGATCGGATTGTGCTGGTTGCCGGTTGTATATATCCAGTATCGTTTGAAGCAGTGTGCTGAAACTGTACTGGAGGATGAATCTGCGCTTACCGATTTCAGACGTTGGATGGGCCTCTGGATGATGTTGGGTGTTCCCGCTTTTCTGGCAATGCTTGTGGTTTTCTGGTTGATGATTTTCAAACCGTTTCCGGTTCTGTAAATCATGATACCAACCACCGGATCTCCATTGAGTTTACTGGTTCTTTCCCGTTTATCGCTTGCGATGTTGTGGGGATTTACCGCGTTGACCTCGCTGTTTTGGGCACAAGATCTCGGCTATGAGATTTTAGCGGGTGCTGAGATTACCGGCGCAGCGGCCGATGTGGCGATCGTATCGGGAAGTATTTTGGATGCTGTTCTGGCGCTGTGGCTCATTAGCGGAAAGCAGTTATACCGCTGTTGCCAGATTCAGGTCGTAGTGATTGTTATATACAGCGTGTTATTGACGATTATTGATGCTGGATTTTGGCTGCACCCGTTTGGCCCGCTGACAAAAAATATTCCGATTCTAGTGTTAATCGGGTGGTTGGCGCAGGCATCGAATCGCTAACCTGCGCCTATTTAGATATCTGTAAGCCAGAGTTAGCCAATCTTAAAGCGTGCGCCGGTGTCTTGTAGACTGCAGGCGAGTTCGGACAAGGCTTCGCTGGATTCGGTGGTCTGCCGTGTTGTTTCTGAGCTCTCCTGAGCACTGCTGCGGATCATCATCACGTTTTTGTTCACGTTCTCTGCAACATGGCTTTGTTCTTTGGCTGATTCTGAAATCTGTCGGCTGAAACGGGTGATCTCGGTGACGGCCTGAGCAATGTTTGCTAGGGCCTCGTCTGCAATTTCGGCCTGACGCGCGACTTCGTTCGCTTCGTGTTGACTGGCTTGCATCACAATTTCTGCCTGCTCAGAGCCGGTTTGCAGGGATTCGATGAGCTTACGAATGTCTTCGGTGGAACGGTGGGTGCGGTTAGCCAACTCTCTTACTTCGTCAGCAACGACCGCAAAACCACGACCCGCTTCTCCCGCGCGTGCAGCTTCGATGGCTGCATTGAGTGCTAACAGGTTAGTTTGTTCCGCCACGGACTGAATGACATCCAGTACCGCTGAGATATTCTTGGAGTCTTCATTAAGCTGTGAAATGGTTTGTGTCGCGGAATCGACTTTATGTTCAAGGTTGCGCATGGCGGCGAGATTGGCGCCAACAACACTGAGGCCGTTACGCGTTGCGATATCGGCGGTGTTGGCCGCTTCAGTCGCCTGAAAAGAGATCCGGGCCACTTCGATAGATGAGTCTGAGAGTTTTTGAATCGATTCGGCCACTTCATCGGTCGCCGATGATTGTTTCTCCATCGATGCGCTGTTTTGTACGGAGATTGTGGACAGTTCTTCAGAGGCGGCTGCCAGCTGAGATGAAGCATTCACCACGTTGCTCACGCTGGTCAGTAAGTTGTTCAGTAGGTGGTCCAGATCCGTTGACAGGTCACCCAATTCATCTTGGCTGCGGATATCTACCCGTTTAGTCAGATCCAGATTGATGGATATCTCTCCGACTGCATCACGCACGTGGGCGATTTTACGGGTAATCGATCGGCTGATTAGAATGCACAGCACAACAATTATTATCATGGCGACAACACTGATAATCAGAACATTGTCCAAAGCCTGTTCTTCATGCTGTTCTGCACGTATGGCGGAAGCCTCGGTGTATTTTCCCAGATCGATCAACAGGTGTTCTACGGCAGCGTTAAGCTGATCCTCCTCGGTTTCCACCTTCGCTGCAAGCGTTTCGGCACGTAAGACGTTGTTGGCTTCTAGGGCTTTAAATATTTCAGATACGTGTTGAGTGTATTGCTTATGGGCATGATCAATGGAGAGGGTTTTCTTCTCAAACTCGACCAGTTTCTCCCTATTCTCTTGTGAATCAGCATGTTCTTCTAAGGTTTTGATCAAGGACTTGGATCTTACGAACAGGTCGTTGACCTCCGTATCGAGTTTAAAGAACCTGTCACGGCTGCTGTTATAGCGAGTGTCAGCACCATCTGCGTTGCTGGATAGGGTCTTATAGATACCGAAGTGAAGAGCGCGCTCAAAACTGATTGCTTGCTCGAGCTGCTTAATGACCGCTTCGCTGACAAGTTCTGTCATCGGGATATTTTCTTCAGCGATTGCGATCAATTCATCTCTAATCTGCGCCATCTGATAGACAGTGCTGGCGATGACAGTACTGAGTGCGAGCAGAACGAGAGAGCACAGAGTGATGAGTTTCTGCTTAATAGTGATGCTATTCAGAACGCGCATAAAATCCCTCTTATGTAACTTCGACACAAAGAGTCGTAAGCGATGTCAAAGGTGAGTCCGTTCTCCGCGACAGCATCAAGTTGAATCTGCGAAGCTTATGACTGCTAAGTTTAGACTGTTTTTGTGAAAGCGAAATGTCGATCAGAAACTGCCCGGCTATCCTCTCTCCGCAGCGTCCGGCGTGCTTACAGGGTTTCAGCTAGTCTTAACATACTGTGTGAAGGCCAGTGGCTAAGTGTGGAGGTAAAGGTATGCGTGCAACGCAGCTGAAAAAACGCTTGGTTGCCCACCGAGGTTTCCAAAGCCGATACCCTGAAAATACCTTGTTGGCTCTGCAGAAAGCAGTCGATGAAGGCCTGGAACGACTGGAGTTTGATATTCAGCTTACGGCTGATCATATACCAGTGTTGTTTCATGATATTGATCTGCAACGAACCTGTGGCGTGCACCATAAAATTACGGAAATGACCCGGTCACAGCTAAGCGCCTTTTCAGCGTCAGAGTCGAGCCGATTGGGCGATCAGTTTGTGGGTGAAGCGATTCCTGATCTACATACTGTTATCCAGTGGGCCACTCTAATTCCCTCCCTGTCTCTGTTCGTTGAAGTTAAAGAGGAATCGATAGATTACTTTGGAATTGAAACGGTGCTTAACGCTGTATTACCCGTGCTGAGACCACTGGAAACCAGGGCCACCCTTATCAGTTTCCATACTGAATTATTGGCGGCAGCCCGCAGCCGATGGGGATCAATTGGTTTGGTGACCCGGCGCTGGCCTCCAACCAAAGAAACCCTGAACCACCTTCGTCCAGATGTTTTATTCGTGAATAAACGGCGTGTCAGGCATCGCCAGCATCTGGATCAGTTGGGCATACCTGTTGTCGTATATGAAGTTGATACTGTTCATCGGGCCGCGCATTGGTTAAAGCGCGGTGCCGCTTATCTGGAAACCCATTGTTGTGGCGATCTGCTAACGGAGTGGAGAGGCCATTATGGCTGATTACGATATTGCGATAGTCGGTGGAGGGATTCACGGCGTCGGAATCGCGCAGGCGGCAGCTGCGGCTGGATACTCAGTTTTATGTCTTGAAGAGAGGGCGTGGGGAGGGGCGACTTCCAGCCGTTCC
>JAGSHA010000393.1 GCA_023954795.1 Oceanospirillaceae bacterium
AAAACATGTCTAACTCTTCCCCATTGTATGGGGTGTGGACGCGTTTCACAGACGCCGGCTGATGTTCAAGCCCAACACCCGGTCGTCGTGCGACTGTCGGACGGATCGGTCGCGGCACAAAACCGCCACCACAGTTCGGACACACGTTATGCAGCACGCTCTCAACACAATCAACACAAAACGTGCACTCGTAGGTACAGATACAGGCTTCGGTAGAACTCGGTGGAAGGTCCTTGTCACAACATTCACAATTCGGGCGTAACTCCAACATATATAACTCCTGTCACTTGGCTTAGCTTGCAGGTTCCGATTCACAATCAAAGTAGCCCGATGCCACCCGCTCATCGGTTTCATCCACTCCCGGCACAATAGCCGCCCACCCCTGAGTCATCCCCTGTCTGAATACCGTTAACGCCTGCTGTTCATCTGAGTAATACCAGCGCTCAGCCTTGGCGAAACTGTCAAACTTGTACACCACCATATTGGGTAATGCCTGCCCTTCTACTGCTTTTACCGGACTGCCGATAATCACTTCAGCCCCATACTGCTCATCAATAGGCAACGCTCGCTTCGTCAACTCGTCAATCTGACTACGATCCATAATTTTGTAGTTAAAAATCACATATGCAGACATCTAAATTTCCTTTTTACTGACTGAGTTATTGCAACTTACCGCTGCAGTGGTTTTCGCGCGACTATAAACACGGATTTTTCCGGGCTTGGCCGCCAGTCATACTCGATCTCAAAACCTGCGGCTTCCAAGCTGTCTTTCAGCATACGCTCTGAAAACACAGCTACAGTAGGGAGAAAAGGCAACCAGCGAAAGATCGGGGCAACGTACTTAAACCATGCTCCGCTATCCTCTATACAGACAGTACTGGAGATAAACACGCCACCCGATTTAAGCAGTTGGTAAACACGTTGAATTTCCGCATCCTTATTCGTGACCAGATGCAGAATGCTCATCCCTAATACCGCATCCCAACTCGCGTTCGGACAGGTCAGTTCGTGCAAGTCGGCCTGTTCAAAACTGATATTGTCTACGCCACTATCGGTCGCTTTCTGCTTGGCGATCGCCAGCATGTTGGCCGATATATCGATAGCATGAACATCAGCGACAACGGGAGCATGATAGATCGCGGTTGTCCCTGTGCCACAACCAAACTCCAATACATGGCTCGATGGCTCCAGATACTGCCGCGTAACCGATAACTTCTTTTGGTATGCAGCCTCATCCGCTACCGGCTGTCGCGCATAACGCTTAGCAATTCGATCCCAGAACGTGCTTGGATGACTCATCTGGCGTCCTTAACGTTGCTTATTGGCATGACCGATATACTATACATGCATATATTTATTGAAAATCTCCCATAAAAGCATTTCAGATAAACGTAATTGTATGGATTGGCGCTCTATAAACTTTGATTGGAACCGTGCACGCGCATTCTTAGTCACCGCTCAGGAAGGCTCTCTGTCTGCAGCTGCACGTGCCCTAGACACCACCCAACCAACCTTAGGCAGGCAAGTCACCGCACTTGAAGATGAGCTGGGTGTCGTGCTGTTTGAACGCCACGGGCGGGGATTAAGCCTGACACCGACGGGACTGAAACTCGTCGAATATGTGCAGGCGATGAGCGATGCCGCCAACCAGTTTTCACTGGCCGCATCCGGCCAATCGGATTCCATTGAAGGCAATGTGGTGATCTCAGCCTCTGAAACGATGGCCGCATTCGGCCTGCCCCACATGCTTAAACCACTGCGCGAACAACATCCGGGGATTACGCTGGAAATCGTCGCAACCAAAGAAGCCAGCGACCTGAAACGACGCGAGGCAGACATCGCCATTCGTGGGTTTCGGCCGCTACAACCGGATCTCATCACCAAACGTCTGGGCGATATTGAGGTGGGTTTCTATGCCGCACACACCTATCTGGAATCACTGAAAACAAGCCAGACGCCCATCGACTTTCTCAGCGCCACCTATCTGGGCTTTGATCAGTCTGACCTGATGATCAACATGATGAACGAGCGTGGGCTGGCCATCACACATCAGAACTTCGGCGTCATATGCGAGAATCATCTGGCACAATGGGAGATGGTTAAAGCGGGTTTTGGTATCGGCGTCATGCCTATCCAGATCGGTGACAATGAACCGCTGGTTGAAAAAGTACTCACCGATATCGAACCGTTTATCGGTGAGCGCTGGCTGGTCGCACATCGTGAGCTGCGCAGTAATCGCAGAATACGCGTCGTATTTGATTTCTTAGCGGATGCGTTGAGCCGAGAATCTGATTAATGACTCAACCGCATCGGAGGATTAGACATTCACCTTATATTTAAGATCCATCACTTCATCACCCGTCATACCACGGAATCCCCAGCAATGAGGCGCTTGCTCCTTAATAGTGATCTCGATATCCACTGGATCAATCGATAACTGACGCTCAATCTCTTCAAACAATGCTTTTATCAGCTGCTTCTTTGTATCGACCTCTCGTCCCGCCATCATATTTATCTCGATCACCGTGTACGCATCACTGCGCCCGCCCGGATAGCAGAAGTCCTCTTTCTCCATCGGAATAAAACGTTGAGCATGTTTATCTTCCGGCATCCCCAACACCGACTGCATGCAACTATGAATCACGTCAGATAACTGCGCCTTCACCGGATTCAGTTGTTCTTTAATTCCATATACAACGATCATGCCTGCTCCTTAAAACGGTGCATATCATTCCTTTTTGCTGCGTTAGACACTTACGACTCAGCTTGGCGCAACGTCCATTCTCGTCGCAACATCGCATAGATATGCATATCATGCAGCTTACCTTTCGAGTATGCAGCTTCACGGCAGGTGCCCTCATGGGTAAACCCGACCTTGCGAGCAACCTGTTCCGAAGCGATATTCTCAGTAGCGATTCGTAACTCGACCCGGTTGATCTGTTTTGTCTCAAACAGATAGTGGTGGAACAGCTTCAAGGCCTCTGTCGCATATCCTTTGCCGTGCAGTTGTCTGTCAAAAATCTGATAACCCACCTCCATCGCATCGAAATACGGTACGGATTTAAACGCCCAGATGGACCCCAGAATATCCCCGGCGTGATCAGAAATCAGATACTGCGCTGAGCTATCCGAGATAAATCCATTCTCGGCATACTGGCTCTTGAGCTTAGTTTCAGAGGTTAACGTCGCGGGTAAAAACGCGCCATGCGCGTCGATGTCGTTAACCCACTTACCTAAAACCTCCAAGTCCCGCTCCCGGATGGTGCGAATACACAGATCACGTCCTTTAAGCATGCTGGCTCCGTTAGGTCTATCTACCATCGTAAAAGAAAAAGCCTCCCGACAGAGGCTTAGTACAACTGTGTCCGATTACTCACTCGTCAGACGTAACCACCAGCGTTTTCAACTTGATATGCACTTCCATCTCAACAAACCCATCAACTCTTGAATCATTGAGATAGCGTGCAACAGGTGGAAAACCATCCGGCTCAAAACCACTGCGGGGTAACCAGTGAGA
>JAGSHA010000276.1 GCA_023954795.1 Oceanospirillaceae bacterium
AATCGATACGAATTTAACGCTCAGATGGAGCGCGAGCTTATTAATATTAAAGCGCGCGGCAATTTCGGTGCGTTTATTTCTTTAGATGTCGATGATTTTAAAAGTGTGAACGATACCCAGGGGCACGGTGTGGGTGATCTGTTGTTGCAGGCGATTGCCAAAAGGATTAAAGGCTGTGTCGGTGAGGGTGATATTCTGGCCCGTTTGGGTGGAGATGAATTCGCCATTTTTACTGAGTTCACGGAAATTCATAGCGTCGAAAACAGGGTTTCAGACCTGTTGGATTGCTTTAAACCCGCGATCGAAATAGAAGGGTTGCGGTTACGGTGTGGGACATCGATTGGTGTCAGTATTTTTCCTGATGATGGGGCTGATACAGGCGAGTTGTTTAAGTGTTCTGATCAGGCGATGTATCAGGCCAAGAACGCCGGTGGCTCCACCTATGCATTTTTTACCCCTGAACTACGTATCGCTGCTGAGCGTCATCAGGATATTCGTATGCGTTTGGCTGATGCGCTGGAGCAGGGGCGTCTCGAAGTTAAATACCAGCCGATTATTAACCTTGCGTCGGGCAAAATCAGACGCTGTGAAGCGTTGGTTCGCTGGACTGATCCGGAGTTGGGGGTCGTGCGGCCTGACGAGTTTATCGAAATTGCTGAGCATTCCGGTCTGATTCAGCAGTTGGGTTATCAGGTCGTCAAACAGGCTCTGTCCGACATCCATCAGATTAATTCGGTGTTGCGTGAGCCGATTGGGGTCGCGATCAACCGCTCGCCGCAGGAATTCATGGATCTGTCTGAGACAGGAGATTATCTGGATGAGTTGGCGATGCAAGCGGGTGTATCTCCTGAGCTGGTGACAATAGAGCTGACTGAAAGTCTGATGATGAAGGATCCAAAGCTGGCCGAGCGTCAGTTGAACCTGCTGAAAGCGGATGGATTTAGGCTTTCGCTGGATGACTTCGGTACGGGATATTCCTCTTTGGCCTACCTGAAGCACTTCCCGTTTGATGTCCTTAAGGTGGATCGCTCTTTTGTATCCGATATCGCCTCTGACAAAGATGACTATCTGTTGGTGAAAACTATTCTGGAGATGGGCAGTAACCTGGGTATGCATTCCGTTGCAGAAGGCGTGGAGACGGCTGAACAGTTAGCGCTCGTCACTGAGCTGGGTTGTGAGTGTGTGCAGGGGTATTTCTTTTCGCCGCCGGTATCACGTGATGAACTGCTGAACTACATCGGTACTCAGTTTCCAGAACTGATGGCGTGACGTTGTCGTAACCTTATTTAACAGAAAAGCCATTCAGCTTACCTCATAGGTAATCTGAATGGCTGTAATGAACGTGTAGGGTGTTATACCGCTACGCTGCTGTGTGGATCGATTACGTATTTCTTCGCCGCACCACCGTCAAAGTCAGCATAGCCATCCGGTGCCTGATCCAGTGAGATCATCTGCACGTTTACAGCTTTAGCAATATCCACCTTATCGAACAGAATTGCTTGCATCAGTGGGCGATGATATTTCATCACTGGGCACTGACCGGTATGCAGGGAGTGAGATTTCGCCCAGCCCAGACCAAAGCGCATGCTCAATGCACCCTGTTGTGCTGCTTCATCAACTGCACCCGGGTCTTCCGTAACGTACAGACCAGGAATACCAATCTGGCCACCTGCACGGGTAATCGTCATTGCTGAATTGAGTACGGTCGCGGGTGCTTCTACGCCGTGGTTGCAGCCACAGGCATGGGCCTCGAAGCCTACACAGTCGACGAACGCATCCACTTCACGTTCACCCAGAATCTCTTCCAGCTTATCTGCCATATCGCCGTCTTGGCGCAGGTCGATCGTTTCACAACCGAAGCTGCGTGCCTGGTCCAGACGTTCTGTGATCATGTCGCCGACAATGACACAGGCTGCACCCAATAACTGAGCGGATACTGCTGCTGCCAGACCCACTGGGCCCGCACCTGCGATATATACGGTTGAGCCCGGACCAACACCTGCAGTGACACAGCCGTGGAAACCGGTTGGGAAGATGTCAGACAGTAACGTCAGGTCTTGCAGTTTTTCCATCGCCTGATCGGAGTCCGGGAACTTCAGCAGGTTAAAGTCAGCGTAAGGCACCATGACGTACTCTGCCTGACCGCCAACCCAGCCACCCATATCCACGTAACCGTATGCCGCACCCGGACGGGCAGGGTTTACGTTGAGGCAGATACCGGTTTTGCCCTCTTTACAGTTACGGCAGCGGCCGCAGGCGATGTTAAACGGAACAGATACGATGTCTCCCGGTTTCAGGAACTCGACATCGTTGCCACATTCGATGATCTGTCCGGTGATTTCGTGACCCAGAACGAGACCGGAGGGTGCAGTGGTGCGACCGCGCACCATGTGCTGGTCAGAACCACAGATATTGGTTGTCAGGACACGGAGGATAACCCCGTGGTTGCATTTGCGTTTACCGAGCGACAGTTCCGGGAAGGCGATGGATTCAACTGCAACTTCGCCCGGGCCTTTATAGACCACACCCCTGTTGGAATGGTTGCTACACATGGTAACTACTCCTGTTATTTTTGTTTGGGTACACCTCCTGTACGGAGCCGTGGCTTACTACTCTAACCAGCCGCCGATGTGGGTGACTGTCTCGAACCGCGCGTAACTTGATCAGGAGCGACAGTTGTTTATTGTCGCTTGGCGAAAAGTCGTTAATAAACAAAGGGTGAGTTGTCAGTCGTTACGTTGTGTTTCGCAAGAGGGGCCGATTGAGATGAAAACAGGACTCAAGCAGGCATTCATCAACGGTTACCGCAGCAGGGTTTTTAGGAGGGGAAAGTGTGCCCTGTTAGGAAGGAGATTTAATAAGATGCTTGATTTACATCAAGACTAACGTCTAGCCTAGTGTCGCTTTTGGGTAACTTGACGGGCCTAGGTGTCGTTTTTGGGGTGATGTGTCGTTTTTGAAACGCATATGATTAGTCCTAACGTGACCGCCCTGAAAAGGCCAAAAAACCAGTGCAGGGTCGAGTCGTAAAGTCCGGATAGACGAGTGTGATCAAAGAGTCCGCCGGTTATCTAATTTATTCGTCCTACATAATAAAAAAGCGTAGCAAATGTTTTCATGAGCCTTGAAAACATATTGTCCAGCACATACGCACAGAGGGCATACCAATGACAATTGCTGTAAATCCAACCCTGACTGCAGGAACCAAGAAGGTTACCCGTGTTGGTTTTCTTCTGTTAGATAATTTCACCATGATCGCGCTGGCATCAGCTGTCGAGCCATTACGTATGGCAAACCAGCTGTCAGGTTCTGAACTGTATAGTTGGCATATGGTCACTGAAACAGGGGCCCAGGTTGCTGCCAGTGATGGTTTGAGTTTTACACCGGATTTCTCGTTTCAAAATGTGATCGATCTCGACATTGTTATCGTGGCCGGTGGCGTTGATATTACCCGCAGTTTTACCCCCAAACAGGTGAGCTGGTTGCAGCTGATGGGGCGTCGTCGTAACGCCATCATGGGGGGGATTTGTACGGGTGGTTATGTGCTGGCACATGCCGGTTTGCTGGATGGTTATGATTGTAGCGCTCATTGGGAGTGTATGGCCGCATTGCAGGAGCGCTACCCTAAAGCGCGTTGCAACAGCCGTTTGTTTTCCGTTGATCGCAATCGTATGACATCCTCGGGTGGCAATGCGCCACTGGATATGTTCCTGCATATGGTGGCTAAACAGCACGGACCAAAATTGTCGAGCGCAGTGTCTGATATGTTTATCTGCGACCGTATTCGTAGCGAGTTTGATCAGCAGCGTGTGCCTCTGCGTCAGTTGCACAATGGTGGGGAGTCTAAGCCTAAATTGGTTGAGGTGATCGAGCTGATGGAAAACAACCTTGAAGAACCGATTGGTTTGGATGAGTTGGCACATTTCGTCAGTGTATCCAGACGCCAGCTGGAACGTATGTTCCTCAAGTATCTGAGTTGTTCGCCTTCCCGGTACTACCTGCGCTTGCGTTTGGACCGTGCGCGCCAACTGTTGAAACAGTCCAGTATGTCGATTGTTGAGATTTCAGGGGCCTGTGGATTTATCTCTACGCCGCATTTCAGCCGTTGTTATCGTAAGCATATCGGTATCTCGCCTCGGGACGAGCGTAAAATCGCATGGGCGGCTGATGGGACACAAAACGTCATTCGTGAGCCGTTACAGGATGATAGCCTGATCAGCCTTGCACGTTCCGCATCGGCACTGAGCAGTGCCAAAGTAGAGCCCAGCTTTGGTTCGATAGCCGTTTAATTTCTCTGCTGCGTCTGCGACAGGCGCGGGTATCAAAAAAATCGCATTGAGGTTTGGCCTTAATGCGATTTTTTTTGGCCGTTTTTCCCATCCCCCCATTCAGAATGCTCCTACGTCGATGAAGGTCTGTTTTGCTGCGTCCGGTGAAGACCCTTTTTTATACGGTTTCAGAAGCGACACTTTGCCTATCCATTTGCGAAATTGCGGCCGCAAACAGGCAAGTTAAAGCGAATGCCTTACATTGTATGTGTGAAATAATTATCTGATTGTTGGTTTGTGTTCAGTGAAAATAACTGGCTTATAGTATTTTTTGTGGTTAATAAGCCTAAAGATAGGCCCGTTTGACCGAAGGGTTTCGGATTGATACCTATAACCCTGACAGACCAAAACACATAAAAATAACGACGGGTAATACC
>JAGSHA010000300.1 GCA_023954795.1 Oceanospirillaceae bacterium
AAACGAGGCAGTTCGGCCAGCAACTCCAACACACGCGCATCGACATCCAGCGTCTTCAGAAAACGCTCGATCTCCGGCAGCGCCTTACGCTGAAGCATGCCCTGATATTCATTTTGCTGCGCGGATGTCATACCCGCATCAACCATCAGGCCACGGAAAATACCCACATGACCGAGATCCAAACTCAACTCTTGATCAGCACCCGATTTGTGCAAGGTCGCAATCATCAGCGCGATAACTTCTACATCACTATCCAGACCCGCATGTCCGAACAACTCAGCACCGATCTGTAACGGATTACGTGAAGCCAGCGGCTGAGTAGAACGAGCATGCAAGACAGAACCACAGTAACAAAGACGACTCGCGCCTTCATTACGCATGCGGTGGGCATCAATACGAGCAACCTGCGGAGTGATATCTGCACGAATACCCAAGGTATGACCGCTCAACTGATCAGTCAGCTTAAAGGTATTGAGGTCAAGCTCACCGCCTACACCTGTAAGCAATGCATCCAGGTGCTCCATCAAAGGAGGCAGCACCAGGTCGTATCCCCAACTATCGAACAGATCAAGCAAACGGCGACGCATCGCCTCGATCTGGCTTGCTTCCGGCGGAAGGATCTCTTTTACACCTTCCGGTAAGAGCCAACGATCTGCCAACGCCATGCAGTACTCCAACAGATATATAAATCGATGTTAATTGATCAAATACAGAATCAAGGTACCCAGCAACATACTCACTAAGCCCATGACTCTAAGGGTTCGGTTATCCACAAGTGCCAACTGCTGCACTAAGTTACGCCATCGCTGAGGGTAGAGAAAAGGAATAATCCCCTCCAACACCAGCATCAGGCAAAAGCCAATCGCTAACTGATGCAAAAAATCCGATGACATAGGCAGTCCGCCAGGTTTCGAAACCCCACTAACACAAAAAAACCGGGCTAAAACCCGGTTGACGTATATTACCACGTAATCGCGACTATTGGAGTCCCGATTACGTGTTTTTTGTTACCACTTTCAGCTACTGAACAGCTGCTGGCGCCTTTGGCTCAGATAGATATTTAAAGAAATCACTATCCGGCTTCAACACCATCATATCACCACCGCCGGTGAACGATTTGCGGTATGCCTGCAGACTGCGATGGAAAGAGTAGAATTCAGGGTTCTGCTGATACGCATTTGCATACACATTCGCTGCAGTGGCGTCACCCTCACCTCGAATCCATTCAGACTCTCGGTACGCTTCCGCCTCAACAACCGTCTTCTGACGATCTGCGTCTGCGCGAATCCCTTCCGCCAGCTCTTTACCTCGCGCACGCAATTCACTTGCTTCACGCTCACGCTCGGTACGCATACGCTGATAAACAGATTCAGATACGGCAGGCGGCAAATCGATACGCTTCACACGCACATCGATCACCTCGATACCAAACTCATCTTCAGCAATTTTGCTCAGGCTCTCAGTCAACTCCTTCATTAACTGTTCGCGCTCACCGGAAACCACTTCGGTCACCGTTCGCTCACCAAACTGGTTACGCAGGCCGGTATCGACGCGGTCAGACAGAAGCTTCGCGGCACGAAACTCATCACCGGAAGTGGCGGTATAGAACTTCTGAACATTATCAATCTTCCACTTAACAAAAGAATCTACTTCCAGACTCTTTTTCTCAAGCGTCAGATACGACTGCGGCGCTGCATCCAGTGTTAACACTCGACCGTCAAACAGACGCACATTGTTCACAATCGGAAAACGGAAATGCAAGCCAGGCTCCAGATCCGCATTGACCACCTCACCAAACTTCAGCAATACGCCGCGCTCGGTTTCCTTCACAATGTATACAGAGCTATAACCAACAAACACCGCAACAATCAGAACAATCAGCGCAATCATACTAGAAGGTTTCATTAACGCCCCTCCCGACGGTTATTCAATTGACGCTGACGCAACTGATCCACAACCTGATCAGTGACCTCGCGCAAACTCTGGTTATCCAAGCGCACTGGACGATTGACATCTACACGCGGCATAGCAGCAGCCGATGCACCCTGGCTCAACTTATCCAGCGGCAGATACATCATGTTGTTACCACCTTCAACATCGACCAGGACCTTAGGACTATTACCCAAAACCTGTTCCATCGTATCCAGATACAGACGTTCACGGGTAACGTCCGGCGCTTTTTCATATTCAGTCAACAACGCAGTGAAACGGCGCGCTTCACCTTCAGCCTTTGCAATGACCTCTTCACGGTATGCATTTGCCTCTTCCAGCATACGCTGGGCCTGACCACGTGCTTCCGGAATAATGCCATTGGAATAGGCTTCAGCCTCGTTCTTAACACGCACCTCATCCTCACGGGCACGGATTACGTCGTTAAACGCGTCCTGAACCTGACTCGGCGCTTTAGCTTCTTTTACGTTGACCTTAGAGATCTGCAGACCAGTGCTGTAGTCATCCATGTAACTCTGAAGACGCTCCTGCACCTGAACAGACAGCGCTGCACGCCCCTGTGTCAGGATAGAGTGCATATCGGTTGAACCCACCACATGACGCAAAGCAGATTCTGCGGCATGCGACAAACTCGCTTCGGGATCACGAACACTCAACTGGAAGTCTTTAGGATCGGCAATGACATACTGAACCGCCATATCCACATCAACGATGTTTTCATCTTTGGTCAGCATCAATGCACGGTGCGTACGGGTACGAACCTGAGTGACATTAACCTTCTGCACTTCATCAATCAGCGGAGGATTCCAACGCAGACCCGGTCCTACCGTTTCGGCATATTTACCCAAACGAAGCACAACACCACGTTCCTGCTGATCAACGGTATACATACCCATACCGGCCCAAAGGACAGCAGCAATTACGATCAGGATCAGGAAAAAACCAGAACCCGATGAAGAACCTGAACCCGATCCACCACCGTCGCCGCCAAAGCCGCCACTGTTTGGTTTTTTACCGGAGCCACCAAAAATACTATTCAGACGATCCTGAAGCTTACGCAGAGCCTCATCCAGATCAGGAGGTCCCTGATCGCCGCCACCACCATTGCCGCCGCGGTTTTTACCACCACCGCCCCAAGGATCATTATTATTGCCGTTACCACCCGGCTCATTCCAAGCCATTACGTGTCTCCGTTCCAAAAGCTTGATTCGCTGAGGAAAATTGTAGGTAGCCCCTAATTACTGTGCAAGCAACATTTGCATTTATCCGACAAAAGATCGGATCTATTTAAATATAGTCGCAAAGAAAAGGATTTTACCCAGCTATTTAATGATGGACCTCAACTGAACAATAGCGTTCAGCCGGAATATCCAACCGACTCAAAAGTTGTAGCAGATCTTTTTTCTGCAACCGCACTTCCAGCTGCATATGCCCCTGATCATCATAGGACTCGTTCAGCACCGCACCCTGATCATACAACTGGGCACGCAAACCACCATCACGTGGCGATAAACTGATTGTTTCGTGATAAACATCATCCGCAAGCAACTCATTCACTGCCTGCAACAGCAGCTCAGTACCCGCCCCGGACGCAGCAGAAAGCCACACACGTGTGGGGCGCCCCTCGTCATCACGATCAATACGCGGAGCCTGACCTTCCAGCAGATCCAGTTTGTTATAAATCTGAAGCTGCGGAATATCTTCAGCCCCGATCTCTTTTAACACTTTCTCTACTTCGTGAATATTGTCATGACGTTCATCGTCATAACAATCTATCACATGTAACAACAGCGTTGCTTCAGACGTTTCCTGCAATGTTGCCCTAAACGACTCAACCAACTTATGCGGCAGATGGCGAATAAAGCCAACCGTATCCGCAAGAATAGCGGGACCAGCATCGTCCAGAGTGATGCGTCTTAACGTTGGATCCAGCGTAGCAAACAACTGATCCGCCGCATAAATATCGGATGCCGTAATCTGATTAAAGAGCGTCGACTTACCCGCATTGGTGTAGCCGACCAGCGACACGGTTGCAATCTCCGACCGTCGACGGGAACGACGCCCCTGATCACGCTGCTTGCGTACTTTATCCAGCCGCTTGTGAATACTCTTGATACGTGCCCGAAGCATTCGCCGATCACTTTCAAGCTGAGTTTCACCCGGACCACGCAGACCGATACCACCTTTCTGACGCTCAAGGTGGGTCCAGCCACGAATCAAACGGGTCGACATATGCTCAAGCTGCGCCAGTTCTACCTGCAATTTACCCTCATGGGTACGCGCACGCTGGGCAAAGATATCAAGGATCAGACCCGTTCGATCAAGCACTCGACACTTAATCTCTTGCTCGATATTTCGTTCCTGACCTGGACTTAAGGCGTGATTGAAGATAACCAGTTCAGCACCGTGCATCTGGACAAGAGCACGTAGCTCCTCCAGTTTACCGGCACCAACAAAGAATTTTG
>JAGSHA010000472.1 GCA_023954795.1 Oceanospirillaceae bacterium
ATCGAACTTGATGTCATCGCATATGCTGACAACAAATGATGTATTCAGGTCCGCCAGTGTGAAGGTGTTGCTGACCAGATAGTCTTTGCCTTCCAGCTCGGCTTCCAGGGTATTTAGCATGCCGGGGATCTTCTCAAGGGCTTTCTTGATTACCTCGGCATCACGGCGTGGCTCTGGCACAAATACCAACTGGATGAACGCCTGAATCATTGGTGCCTGAAGATCAGCAACCGACCAGATACTCCACTGGCTAACCAATCCTCGTTCTTGAGGTGATGTGCCCAGCAGCTCAGGTTTATAGGCGTCCGCAATGTAGTTGTTGATTGCCAGTGATTCCCAAATGGTGAAGTCACCGTCAATTAGCGCGGGCACCTTACCGTTGCGGTTGATCTGCAGAAAGGCTTCAGATTTGTGCTCTCCGGCGCTGAAATCGATCGACTTGGTTGTGTATTCGACGCCTGCCTCTTCAAGGCACCAGAAGCAGCGGCCTGCACTGGATTTTGGGCTACCGTAAATTGTGATCATGACCTTTCCCTATGGCTAGTATGTGTTGGGTATACATGACTGTAGTGTTTAACGAGGCGGCATCTTAGCACAAAGCGTGTAACGCAAAAGGCCCACGGATTGATCCTGAATATCTACCTACGTTTAGGACATTTCACCGACTATCTGTTCGACGTGGCAGCGACACTCAGCACAGCGCGGTTGCAAGCCATGGACTGCAAAAATCTCACGATATTCATCTTCTCCGAATGCAACCGCTTCTGCAATGTCGTCCACATAGAGGTCATTACAGGTACATACCAATGAGGGATCTTGTGCTTTACGTTCGGTGTCCATTGCCCTGCTCTACTGATCAGTAAATTTGGGCCGATTGTAGGTGGCAGGGAATCCTAAGAATAGCGAATTTATTGCACGTGAAGATGAACGCGCTGCAAGCCGTTGTTAGTAGGCATCGGCCAAGTGATCAATCGGCTTGCTCGCTGCAGATTCGTGGCGTTCCACGCGGGAGGTGTGCAGATATTGAGAGGTTGTATCAATACTGTCGTGCCCGGCATCCGCCTGAACATGAGATAGCGGTCGTCCATTAATATTAATGTCGTGGGTAATGCCGGTATGACGGATGCTGTGTGGTGTCATCTGTCGCATTTCCAGTGCATCTTGGCTCATACCATCTTTTTCGGCGGCGTTGGCTGCATGATTGAACAGATCGTTGAGTTCTTCGCGTAACTGCCGAATGCCTAGATTCGCGTTTAGTAAACCAGCATCACGCCCTCGCCCAGCCGCCCGATGGCGGACAAATAACGGGACCTCCTCATTGGGTGCGGGCAGATCTGTCAGGTTCAGGAAGCGACGGTAACGTTTTAGCGCCTTTAGCAGCAAATGTGATACAGCAACGGTGCGCTTTTTGCCGCCTTTACTGCGCGGGATATGAAATCCCCAAACACCGGTTTTGTTGTCACGCCGGAACTGCCCCATCACCGGTGAAAAACCGGGGCGCGCTGCAGCTTCAGAGATGCGTAGATAACAACAATACATCAGGCTGATCAAAAAAAGTGTACGTTCGTGTTCATCCTGGTGGCTTTTAGCGAGACTCTCGGCGGTTGAGATAACGTATGACCACTGCAATTCGGTAAATGAACGCATCTCCTCATCATCTTCCTGCATGACCCTGTTTTGTGAGCCTGATTTAAAGCGGCCGTTCTTCATGAGCATCATCGCAGGATTGCGCTCGGTGTACTCTTCGTTGATCAGATAGCTGAAGAATGCGGACAAAATCGCCAGTTTAGTTTTCAGGGCTTTGTCTGTAATCCTGTATGGCTGCTCAACGCCTTCTAGCTTTTTGCCCAAAAAGGGTCGCCACAATGGGTTGGGAACCCGTTCCTGCAGATCTTTATCAAATACAAACTGGGCCACATTGCGATATGCCACCAGCTCGGTTGGAGGTTGTGTGCAGTAATCGATATATCGCAACAATACACGCCGGCTAACATCTGCGACGGATACGCCTTCCGCATCAAATGCCCAATGTAAAAATGTTGTCAGTTCACTGCGATAGGTTTTGTAGTTGTTCTCACTATGGCGCTGCTCAAGCAACCAATCCGCGGCGTATTCATACACTAGTGCCGCATCGTTAACTTGCTTCATTGTGATGTTGGCGATGTATTGATTTACGACTGCATTACCATCTTCCAGGTATTGGACAGAGTCGAACAAAGGGGTTGCTGTAGGATTGTTAGACATAGTATTCGCCAGCCAAGATTGATTTTTATATCTTAGCAAAATCAAACAGATGCGAAGTCTATTTAAACCATATAATGCAATTATTTCTACACAACGCGCCACATATGGGCTTTTTTAAAGAGTATGTCACGCAGCATCTGGTTCAAGGCTTCTCGTCAGTATAGGCATCGGCGTGTAACGTCAGGTTTTCAGCGAAACAGCGCAGAGTCCTTTCTCAATTTTTCACGGTCATTGTGAGTATGTAGATGGTCTTGCGCTTTTGCGCGATTTTCGCCTTATTGATC
>JAGSHA010000189.1 GCA_023954795.1 Oceanospirillaceae bacterium
AGTGGGCTCATTCCCGCTGATGGCACTACCCTCCTTCATCCTCGCGGGTGCGTTAATGGAGGCTGCGGGCATATCCAAACGATTAGTAACGCTCGCGGAAAGTTTCGCAGGCCCGGTAACCGGCGGCATCTCCGCTGCAACCGTACTGGCATGCATGTTCTTTGGTGCGATCTCTGGCTCTGGCCCTGCTACCACTGCAGCGGTAGGCATGCTGATGATCCCTGCGATGGTTAAACGCGGATATGACAAAGGCTACGCATCTGCAATTACTGCATCCTCGGGTGGTCTGGGTATCGTTATCCCACCGTCTATCCCGATGGTTATCTTTGGTATCTCTGCGATTGGCTTGAGTGTACCGATGGAAGCAGTCGCTAAACACGGTGAGTTCCAGAGCGTATCCATCACTAAGATGTTTATCGCAGGCGTACTGCCAGGCTTGGTAATTTCTATCAGCCTGATGACGCTGAACTATATCCGCTGCCGCCGCCTGGGTTACAAAGGCACCGCTGAAGGCTGGGATTTCAAACATATCGCAGAAGCGTTCCGTACCGGCTTCTGGTCTGTTATGGCACCACTGGTTATTTTGGGCGGGATCTACTCCGGCTTCTTTACACCAACAGAGTCTGCAATTGTTGCGATCTTCTACACCCTGTTTGTGGGCGTATTTATCCATAAAGAGCTGACTTGGGCAGATCTGTTCCGCTCACTGGAAACCACGACATGGCTATCCGGGCGCGTACTGTTGATTCTGTTCACAGCAACCGTATTTGGTCGCTTATTGGTAGAGAATCAGATTCCTGCAATCGTTGCAGAATCGATGCTGAGCCTGACGGATAACATCTACCTGATCTGGTTCCTGATCATCGCATTCCTGCTGTTTGTAGGTATGTTTATGGAAACACTGGCAGCAATCATGATCCTGACGCCTGTATTGCTACCTGTGACCTACAATCTGGGTATCGATCCGGTTCACTTCGGTATCGTGATGGTGTGTAGTCTGTCGATCGGCTTCGCAACGCCACCACTGGGGGAGAACTTGTTCGTCGCCTCCGGTATATCGAACATCTCACTGGAAGAGGTTACGGTGAAAGCATTGCCATTTGCATTGGTTTCGACAATCGCCGTATTTGTGATCGCTTTCTTCCCAGAGATCTCTCTGTTCCTGCCACGCGTGTTTGGCTATTAGATAAACAGGGACTTCGCTTAGTCCGCACCTGGTTCTCAGGTGCGGACTGCTCAAATAGCCCTATCAGGAATTACGATTATGCTACCCGAACTCCGCAAGATTCTTTACAGCACCGATCTATCCAAAGGTTCTACTGCTGCGTTTGAACAGGCAACTTATCTGGCTAAGAAGACCGGCGCTGAAATTCACATCCTGCATGTGGTTGAGAAACTCTCAAGCGACGCGAAAATCACCTTTCAGACCTATGTGATGGATTCAAAAAGCCGCCACGACATTCTGAAAGAACGCGTGCACCGTGCAGAAGATAAACTGATGGTTCGTCAGGAACATTTCTGGGATGAACTCCACAATGACGAATCTGACGTGCGCAAGCAGATCAAATCGATCAATGTGGTTGAAGCATATCCCGCAGAGACCATCATCAAATACGCCAAAGAGCTAGACGTTGATATGATTGTGATGGGCACACACGAGAAAGGGATTATGCATACCTTCCTCGGCAGCGTTGCAAAGAACGTGCTGAACCGGTCCCGTCTCCCTGTATTGATTGTTCCACTGCCAGAGAAAGAGGGTTAACCGCTCTGCTCTGACAAACATCAAGACAATAAAAAAGCCCCGTTTCATAAGAAGCGGGGCTTTTTTATTGGGGAAAGTATGTGATTCGGGGAAGTGAATCTGCAGTTATCGCTTAACCCGCGATACCGACGAAGTCGTAACGAGGCTCTTCGACCTTCGGCTGCGACTTTGGCACTTCACGCATCATTGGCTTTTCCTGTTTTACAGTTGCGCACGCTTTTACAGCTTGCACAGGGTTACGAACAGTTACCGATGGTTGTACCGCAGCTTGAGCCAACATATTCGCCTCTCTTACAGGTTTGGGCCAATGACGAACCATTTAGCGGTTCGGATGGGGCCAGTTATTAATTTACGATGGAGCCAGTATAGAGAATCCTCACAAACTGTAAACGAATAAAAAACTAATTATTAATAACCAAAAGAAATATAAAGCGTAAGCCTTTAAAACGAAAGACTATTTTCCGAACCAGCCTGTACAAATATCACACAATATTTTTCAGTCTGGTCCTAAAACGACCTATTCATTGGCGCTTGGAGCTGATGGCCACGATTCCTATAGTGCTTACCTGATCGTCAAAAGTTGATGAGAGTAAGCATAATGAACACCCAAATCGATATTCAGACCCCCTCACTCCAGCACTCTGGCTGGAACACACCTAGCCAACGGGTTGGCAGCGGTTACGATGCGCGCAGCAGCGAAAACGGCCTGCTGACAATTATGTACGGCAGCCTGGAGCATGCTTCTCGATTTGAGTGGCTCAATGCAGGCCGCACGCTGGTCGATAAAACTTACATCAACATACTTTGGCAAGCGGCCGATCTAGCCCCAACAGGCGTTGATCGCACACGCATGGCTTCTGATTTGGATGCATTTGTCCGCGCGCACCTCCAGCCTATATGGCACGAGTTTGAGCACCTGAGCCATGATGAGAAACATCAGCTCACAATCGAACTGGTTGAGCGTGCTGCCAATGACGTTTTTGGAACCGGCTATCAGGAAGAAGCCGCTAGCTGGCTGCTGTACTACCTCTGCCCACAGCTGCCCGTATTCCCGATGAATGATGTTTTACGCAATGTCATTGCTGATACTCAGGGCAAATCCGTCCTGAATACTTACGCGGAATACCATCAGGCTTGCCGCCAGCAGTTCAGTCACTTGCTACCTCATATTCACAGCACTGCGCCACCAGCAGAATACGGCACAGCGCGGGAGATAGACGCGATCAACCAGATACTGCGCGGCAGCGACTGGTGGCAGCGGCGTTGCCTGACTCACCATCTACTAATGGCATGATCTGACTGCACATCAGATCTTGCCGTTTCCGCAAGACTAAGAACTACGATTTCGGAGGACTATCATGCCAGGACTACTGCCCAACGTGGACCCTGAGGGGCTGCTCTAGTATTCAGTGGTGTATACCGACCGCTCACTGAACCATATGTCCCAAGCATTTCAGGGTGTCATGAAGGACATCTCATCCACACTGAAGCAGGTGTATAACGCCCATTCCGTGGCAGTTGTACCTGGCAGCGGCACTTTTGCAATGGAAGCTGTCTCCCGACAGTTTGCGAATAACCGCAAGTGCCTGATTATCCGCAACGGCTGGTTCAGCTTCCGCTGGAGCCAGATTTTCGAGATGGGAAAAATCCCATCTGAAGAGATTGTCCTGAAAGCCCGCCAAACATCAGATGATGCAACCGCGCCTTTTGCGCCGGCACCCATTGAAGAGGTCGTCTCTGCAATCAAAGCGGCACGTCCTGATATGGTGTTTGCGCCGCATGTAGAGACCGCATCCGGCATGATTCTGCCTGATGACTACATCCGTGCCGTGGCAGATGCTGTCCATGAAGTGGGCGGTATCTTTGTCCTCGACTGCATTGCATCCGGTACGTTGTGGGTGGATATGGAAGCCTCTGGCGTCGACATACTGATCAGCGCACCACAAAAAGGCTGGAGTGGCTCCCCATGCTGCGGCCTCGTGATGATGAACGAAACCGTACGTCAGATGATCGACGATACCACCAGCAGCAGTTTCGCCTGTGATCTGAAGAAGTGGCTGCAGATTATGGAAACCTACGAAAACGGTGCGCATGCCTATCATGCCACGATGCCAACAGACTCCCTGACCCGCTTCCGCGATGTTATGAAAGAAACCGAAGCACTGGGTTTCGATAGCATCCGCAATGCACAACAAGCACTGGGAGACCGTGTACGTGCTCTGCTGGCCAGCAAAGGCATACAAAGTGTCGCCGCTGAAGGCTTCCAGGCGCCCGGCGTTGTCGTGAGCTACACCGGCGATGCAGAGATCCAGAACGGCAAGAAGTTTGTCACAGAAGGCCTGCAAATTGCTGCGGGCGTACCACTTCAGTGCGACGAGCCTGCAAGTTTCCAGACGTTCCGGCTAGGCCTCTTCGGGCTGGATAAATTGACCGATATTGACGGTACAGTCGCCGCACTCGAAACCGCTCTCACCAACGTCGTCGACGCTTAAGCCAAACATCAACGTTGCTACCACTTCCCCGGTAGCAACGTTATATTCCATATTCAGAATACCCCTTTCTGGAATATTCATTATTCCTATCGCAAATTTTCGCCTATATTTCCTGTCAGCTTTGTTTAAATTTGCTCAGGAGTTTTTATGCTTGCGGTTATCTTTGAAGTTTGGCCTACGACAGAAGGCAAAGAAGAGTATTTAGAGATCGCTGCCAATTTGCGCTCATTCCTTGAAGATCGTGACGGTTTTATCTCAATTGATCGTTACCAAAGCCTAAACGATGAAGGAAAGATTCTCAGCCTCTCTTTCTGGCGGGATGAAGAAGCCATTCGTGTATGGCGAAACCTGTTTGAACACCGCTGCGCTCAACAACAGGGCAAACTGGAGCTTTTTAAGAATTATCGCATCCGCGTTGCCAGCGTCGTGCGTGATTACAGCCTTGATGTACGCGCAGAAGCGCCCGCTGATTCAGTCGCGGCACTCGACTGAATATCACTATCTATTGCAGACTTACACTTATAACCTGATCGCACGTATTGCATCAGCAGAGGCCGTGCAGATTCACCAACGTTTATTAGAATAGGTGGATTCTACACGACGATTTTGGCTCAACCGTTTCAGGAAAACATGATGACCCCTACATTAGCATTTGATGTCTATGGCACACTGATCGATACCCATGGGGTCGTCGGCAAACTCACCGAGCTTCTCGGCGATGACGGCAAGGCTCAAGCTTTCTCTCAGACATGGCGCGATAAACAGTTGGAATACTCGTTCCGCCGAGGGCTGATGCAGAACTACGAAAACTTTGCGGTGGTCACCCGCGACGCCCTTAACTACGCCGATCAGTTTTGCCAAACCCAATTCACTGACGCCCAGAAAAGTGAACTACTTGCGGTATACCGCACCCTGCCCGCTTTCCATGACGTTGAAAGTGGACTGACCGAATTGAGAGATGCTGGCTGCAAACTGTTCGCATTTTCCAACGGCAGTGCTGATGCAGTTGAAACCCTATTGAAAGCAGCAGGCATCCGCGACCTCTTCGATGGCGTGGTGAGTGTGGACGATATGAAATCGTTTAAACCCAATCCTGGCGTATACAGCCACTTTTTGCGTCAAAGCGGCGCGACCGGCGCGCAAGCCTGGCTGATCTCCAGCAACCCGTTCGACGTCATTGGCTCCATCTCCGCGGGCATGAACGCAGCATGGGTAAAACGCTCACCCTCCGCCATCTTTGACCCCTGGGGCATTGAACCCACAGCAATTGTCAGCAGCCTGACCGATCTGAAAGAAAGTATTATCGGCTAACGTGTTGACCTTACTACAACCTCAAGCCTTATGTTGAGCGCATCAATACACTAATCCCCAACATCTGGCTTAGAGGTTTCTATGAACGCTACCACATCCCCTATCCCATCGTCACTTAACGACGAAGTATTCATCTCGGCATTTGAAGATCTGAGCTTGCCGCCTGAGCTGTTCGACCACAAAGGCCATATGCGAATCTGCTGGCTCTACCTCAATCGCTATCCGTTGAATATCGCCCTTCAACGTACCTGTGACGGAATTCAATCGTACGCCACCAGCCTTGGTGCGACGGATAAATTCAACTATCCACTTACAGAAGCATTTGTGCGCATCATGTCACAACGCATTGAAGCGAATACCACTGCGAACTGGCCCACGTTTTTAGATCTGAATAAGGATTTAGCTGACGATGCTGTGGGCGTGATCCGCCAGTACGATGCAACGCTCGTGAAATAAGCGCCACGAACATAACGAAGTTGGCGATAATAGAAGGATGAAAAGCCTGTATACGCGCTGCAGGCCATTCATCCGAAGATCTCATTTGAAGAAGAGACAACGATTCATGTACACCATCGGTCAGCTGATGAAGCAATTCCAATTATCGCGTAGCACACTGATCTACTACGATAAGATCGGCCTACTGCAACCCTCTGCCCGCAGTAACGCCAACTACCGGATGTATACAGAGCAGGATATGCAGCGTATGGAACACATCACGCTGTATAAAGACGCAGGCTTACCACTGGAAGAAATTACCTGCTTACTTGATGAAGCCAACAACCAGCCCACAGCGTTACTGGAACAACATCTGGCCAACCTCAATCACGAGATTAGTCAGCTTCGGCAACAGCAACAGAGGGTGCTAAAAATACTTGGCAAAACATCCTCCCTGCG
>JAGSHA010000082.1 GCA_023954795.1 Oceanospirillaceae bacterium
ATGCCGGTCTGGAAGAAGTTAACAGCGAACTGGCGTCAGTCATTATCGAAGAAGCGGGCAAACTGGCCTCTGATGTACTCGCGCCGCTGAACAGCACTGGCGACCAGAACGGCGCACGTCTGGACGATAACAAGGTTCTGGAAACCCAAGGGTTTGCGGATGCCTATCAACAGTATGTCGACAACGGCTGGGCGACACTGACGGGCCCTGAAGAGTTTGGCGGTCAGGCACTGCCTAACATTCTGGGTACCGCCGTCAACGAACTCTGGCACTCCGCCAATATGGGGTTTGCCCTCTGCCCGATGCTGAGTCAGGGTGCGGTTGAAGCCCTGATCGCCCACGGTAGCGATGAGCTGAAAGCGCAATACCTGCCACAGCTGATCAGCGGTGAATGGACCGGCACCATGAACCTGACCGAACCGAATGCAGGCTCTGACCTGTCAGCGGTTGCGTCTAAAGCGATCCCGGACGGTGACAGCTACAAAATTACCGGCCAGAAGATCTTTATCACCTGGGGCGATCATCAGATGACCTCCAACGTGGTTCATCTGGTTTTAGCCCGCCTGCCCGACGCACCTGCCGGTGTAAAAGGGATCTCCCTGTTTATCGTGCCGAAGTTCAAACTGGACGCCAACGGCGCACCGGGTGAACTGAACGATGCAGTTTGCGTGTCACTGGAACACAAACTGGGTATCCACGGCAGCCCAACCTGCGTCATGAGTTTTGGTGACAACGGCGGTGCAGAAGGTTATCTGGTGGGTGAAGCCAACAAAGGCCTGATGTACATGTTCACCATGATGAACCACGCCCGCCAGTCTGTTGGCCTGCAGGGTTTGTCCATCTCTGAACGTGCCTATCAGCAAGCCGTTGAATATGCCAAAGACCGTATTCAGGGCACCCGCAAAGACGGCAGCAAAATGCCGATCATCGAACACGCGGATGTACGCCGTATGTTGCTGGCGATGAAGTCCGGTACTGAAGCGATGCGTGCTCTGGCCTACGTTGCCGCCTCTGATGTGGATAAAGCCCACAGCGATGATGCTGAAGAAACTCAGCACTATAAGCCACGTGTGGATCTGCTGACCCCGGTCGTGAAAGGTTGGATGACCGAATTCGCGCAGGAACTGACGTCCCTGAACGTTCAGGTACACGGCGGCATGGGTTTCATCGAAGAAACCGGCGCGGCACAGCACTACCGCGATGCGCGTATCCTGCCGATCTACGAAGGCACCACGGGTATTCAGGCGCTGGACTTCATTGGTCGTAAGATGCTAATGGATAAAGGCGCTGCGCTGGAAAGCCTCCAGACCGAAATGATGATCACCGTAAACGCCTTGTCTGCGGTTGATTCACCAGCGTTCTCCAAAATGAATCGCGAACTGCGCATGGCCGTTGAGCGTTCTATGCAGGTACGCACCTGGTTGCTGGATAAGTCAGTCAGCAACCCTGATCTGGCCGGTAGCGTCTGCTTCGATTTTCTGATGATGCACGGCTTCCTGTGCGGCGGTTGGTTGCTGGCGAAAAGCGCGCTGGCCGCTCACGAACAGCTGGGTAACGGTGAATACGCGGATGACTTCTTGCGCACCAAACTGATTACCGCTGAGTTTTACATCGACAATTACCTGCCGCGGGCAAATCACCACGCCGACACGGTAATGTCTGGTCTTTCCGGTGCCTGTGCAATAGACACCGAACAGTTCTGATCAGGATTTTCTGATCACATCCCCCGTCACTAGATTCGTGACAAGATGCCTTTTGCCCTCTTCGTGAGGGCTTTTTTTTGCCTGTAGTTTTTCTCTGGGCCAGTTACGGCAGACAAAACTCTTCGCCCTTTGTCGGGCGAGGTAAGGGAGGGTATTGGCCCTCCCTTACCAATCCCTGCCAACCCCACTACTTGCCGGACTGAGTCCGGTTCCCTGCGCGTTTCGAAATAAAACGAAGCGAATAAACTCGGCCTACGGCCTCAAACAAAATTCGCTTTTAACCGTTTTAGTTCTGCAATGCTCGGCGGCGTAGAGGGGCATTTAGTCCGTGCCAACGTTATGTTTCGTGGTTCGAATGAAATTGCTTTCTATTGCAGCGGGCATTCAGGTTTCTGCCGTATTTAATTCCCCTCTACGCAGCCGAGCACTGGAGCACACAATCGAATTTAAGCGAGGACTGTTTGAGGCCGTAGGCCGAGTTCCGCAGCGTCGATTGAGTGTGAAGCGCACAGGGAATCCCGCAAAGCGGGACAAGTAGTGGGGCTGACGGGGATTGATAAGGGGAGTTCAGCGACTCCCCTTATCAATCCCTAATAGGGCGAAAAACAGTGGAAAAAGACCACCTGAATCCCTACAACTTCAACGGTAAAGGCGCCTCCGTCTTCACCGCCTGCAACGCAAAGTTACTCTCAATCTCTCTGACCATATTCAACCGCTGCATCTGCTTCACCAAGCGGTCATAATCGATCAGATCCTCCGCCACAACTTCCAGCAGGTAATCAGCCGACCCGGACACCGTGTGGGCGTTCACCACCGCATCCATCTCACGTACCGCATCCTCAAAACCGGTCACCGATTCCGCACTGTGATCGTGTAGCTTCACCTGCACAAATACTGTCATACCCAACCCGACCACCTGACGATTGAGCTGCGGCCGGTAACCCTGAATAACACCTTCGGTTTCCAACCGTCGCAAGCGCCGCAGACAGGGCGAGGGAGAGAGCGCCACTCGTTCAGCAATCTCTGCGTTACTCAAACGTCCGTCCTGTTGCAGGATCTTCAGAATTTTAAGATCGATCTCATCTACTTTCATTTGCCACACTCAATCGCAAGCATCAAATGCCAAAAATAATAAATTAAACGCAACTATCAACCAAAAATAGGACAGTAAGCAACCCAAATAACAACTTTCGACTTTCTCTTTTCTCGGATAATAGCCGCCTACACAACATGAACAGGACTTCATCCGATGAACCAGTACCGAGGCGAACCCGCCGTCAACCTGAAAGGCCTTACAGCCATGCTGGTAACCTTGCTGATCTGGGTGGGTTTCCTGCTTTCGCTGCGGGCGGAAAATCAGTCCCTCCTCACATCCAGCGATCTGGGATTGATGCGGTTTGGCTTACCCACCCTTGTGTTTCTCCCATGGCTGTTCAAAAGCTGGCATAAAGTGCGCCGGATGGCGTGGCGTTACAGCATCATGATCATGCTGGGTGGGTTGCCGTTCTTCTATCTGGTCTCGCTGGGCACAACATACGCGCCTGCCGCCCACGCGGGGGCATTGGTGCCTGGTAGCGCACCGCTGTTTGTGACCGGGCTGGCCGTTCTGGTGTTTGGTGAACCGCTGCCCCGTCGGCGTCTGCTCGGGCTGGGTACGATTCTGTTAGGAATACTGTTGTTGCTGGGCAGTGCACTGATCAACTTTGAACAGGGTTATTGGCGTGGCCATCTGGCCTTTCTGGGGGCTACCCTGCTCTGGGCACTGTACACATTGGGACTCAGGGTGGCGGGTATCAACCCGCTGGAAGCGACCGCGCTGCTCTGTACCAGCGCAACGGCGGTATTGGGTATCATGCTGGGCACGGGCTGGGTGGAATCAAATATCACCCAGACCACGTGGACTGAACTGTGGCCGTTTCTGCTGACTCAGGGTATTGGCGCGGGTATCGTCGGTGGTGTGACTTACGGGATCGCGATCAACAATCTGGGGGCCGAAAAAACAGCCGCATTGGGATCCTTCACCCCCGCGCTGGCGGCCATGGCGGCGATTCCTCTACTCGGTGAACACCTGACGCCGAGTACCCTCGGCGGTGTATTGATCATTATGGCGGGAGTATTGCTTGCCAGCGGCATCAAGTTCAAACGGCGCCAACAAGCAGATAGCAAAACGCAGAACAACCTGACCTAGGCGTGCTCTTTCAGGCGACCGAGATGGGTGCTGAGGGAAAAACCCAGTTTTTGACTCAGCTCCCGCGCGTCGCTTTTTAACTGTTTGGCGGTGCGGTTACTCGCGTGCTTTCCTGCAAATACAATCCAATTGCCGCTTTGTGTTGCACAACTGCGCACATCATCGAAGATCTCGATCAGGGTCTGCAGGGAATCATTGCCCTGATGCTCTCGCCAACAGTTCAGCACCAGCCAGCCATCCTGTTTCAGGCGATCATGGCAGTTCATCAGGAAACTGGGATCAAGCTGTTGCTCATCCAATCCATCCGCGCCGTAGATATCACTGAACAGGATGTCGGCTTTTTTACTCTCCACGGTTTGTAAGTATTCATTGGCATCCATCGTATGGACCTCCAGGCGTTTACCCCGTGGCAGCTGAAAATATTTATAGGCGGCTTTCACCACCTCCGGTCGCAGCTCAACAACCTGCTGTTTCAGTGACGGATAGTGCCCATGCAGGCAGCTGTTTAAACTCCCCGCGCCCAATCCCAGGCTGACGCTCTGTTTTGGATCTTTAAACAGCAGCACCAGTAACATCGCCCGCACATACTCATGCTGCGGTGTCAGAGGCTCATGTTTCAGCCAGCAACTCTGTTCATCATTTTCGCCGAATGCGAGATAACGTTTGTGGCCATCTTCCACGACCGATACCACGCCATACTCGTCATAGCCGCGATAAATCTCTTTTCCCGGAAGTGCCATTTGATCTCCACTGAAGACGGCTGTTTTGAGGGTGGCCGCTAAACTAGTCGTTTTGCCACAAGATGTCACAAATTCTTTCAAAAAATAGAGATCGGATATTCATTAACCACCTGAAACCTACTCCTGTTTCATGTAATATTCTGTTTGAAATGCCTACCCAATACACCACCATTCAGGGATAGAAGGTCAAACATATGTTCGAACTGGATCAACCAGCAGTAGACACCAGAACGGATATAAACGCCGCAGTGAAGCAAGTGTTTGATGCAACCCCAGTCGCGATGATTCTATCCCGTCCCGATGGCAGCTTCGAATACGTCAATCCGGCGATGAAGCGGATGTTGGGATATGGCAGTGAAATCTACGATGATGACGTGGTTATTTCCCACCCCGACGATCTATCGGTAAACCGACAGATCCGGGATCGCTTACGCCGCAGTCCCTTTTTGCCAGTTACCGTAGAAAAGCGCTATCTGCACAAAAACGGTCGAGTCATCCCCGGCTTACTGACGATGGTGGCTGAACCTGATACCCGAGGTGGCGTAAAACGCTTCATCGCTCAGATTGTTGACCTGACAGAACGACGTCAGGCAGAGGAATCCCTCTGGTTTTTAACCACCCTCCTCAACCATTCTAATGATGCGGTGGTGGTGATCAATCCGGAGAGCGGTCAGATCCTCGACTGTAACGAGCCAGCCCACAAGAGCCTGCGTTACAGTAAAAACGAAATGCTCCAGTTAAGCGTATTTGATATCAACCAGGCACTACCCACCGGTAATGCCTGGACGACATTCGCATCAAGCGTTAAACAGCAGGGTAATATCATTCGTGAGGGTGTTCATCAGCGAAAAGACGGTACTACCTTCCCGGTTGAAGGCAACATCAGTTACATCATGCAGGGCAATAATGCATACCTGTTTGCGGTTGTCCGGGACATAACGCACCGTATCGAAAGCGAGGCGCTGATTCGCAAGCAGGCCAATTTCGACGCTTTGACCGACCTCCCCAACCGCCGCTTTTTAAAAGACCGCCTGGAGCTTGAGATCCAGAACGCACATACACGCCGTACTAATCTGGCGGTGCTCTATATGGACCTGGATCGCTTCAAAGAGGTGAACGACACACTGGGACATAGCAAAGGCGATATGCTGTTACTGGAAGCAACGCGCCGCCTGAAGCAGTGTATTCGTCCCCACGATACTCTGGCCCGACTGGGTGGCGATGAATTTACCATTTTGCTCTCTGATCTGGAGGATTATCGCATCGCAGAGCAAACGGCGATCCGTGTCCTGAATGCCTTTAAAGACCCCTTCCACCTCAATGAGGATTGCCTGTATGTCACCATGAGCATAGGCATCGCCTTTTATCCCGAGGATGGCGCAACCGGCGAAACCCTTTTCAAAGCCGCCGATCAGGCAATGTATGCAGCCAAAGCTCAGGGCCGCAACAACTACCAGCATTTTACCCAATCAATGCAGCGTGAAGCGCTGTTGCATGCGCGTTTGATTAGAGACCTGCGCCGTGCAATCAGCGAGCAGCAGTTCCGCCTGTATTACCAGCCCATTATCGAGTTATCGACCGGCAAGCTGGTCAAAGCTGAAGCCTTGATTCGCTGGCAACATCCAACACGCGGCATGATCAGCCCGGATCAGTTTATCCCAGCTGCGGAAGAGACCGGACTGATCTCTGAAATCGGTGACTGGGTATTCCGCCATGCCGCCAAACAGGCCGCTGAATGGCGCAAAACGTTCAGTCCTAACTTCCATGTGAGTATCAACTCCTCGCCCGTGCAGTATCTGGATAAAACGTCCCGTATGAGCCACTGGCTGGATTACCTGAATACACTGCATCTGCCATTAGAAGCCGTTTCTATAGAAGTCACAGAAGGTGTACTGATGGATAAAATCAGCGCCGCACCGGAAAAACTAAGGGCGTTGCATGACGCGGGTATCTCGATTTCGCTGGATGATTTTGGCACCGGATATTCATCTCTCGCCTACCTGAAAAAATATGCGATTGATTTTATTAAGATTGACCGCTCATTTGTGCAGAACCTGACTACGGACTCCGATGATCTTGCGCTATGCGAGGCGATCATCGTGATGGCCCATAAACTCCGCATGAAAGTCATTGCCGAAGGTATCGAAACGGCTGAACAGCAACTGATATTGCGTGATGCTGGTTGCGACTACGGTCAAGGTTACCTCTATTCAAAACCCGTTGCCGCCGAAGAGTTTGAGAAGCTTTTTACCCCTGATCATTAAGAGCGGTCTTCGGTCCGGAGATCCCCCTGCTTAATTTTGTATGCTGGTCATGGATGTGCAGCACTCCGAAGAACTTTATGAGCACCTAGCTCGCCGCTGAACATCAGCATTTGAGACGTTTCACAATGAAAAAACTAACCAAGTATTACTACGGTAACCTCTTCACCCCGGAAACCAACGCTCTGCTGGCGATTATGCTACCGATCCTCACGCCAGCGATGCCCCACTACGTAAATACGTTTTACTCAGAGTTGATGGATGACGAGTCCACCGCACGTTTCCTCAGTAACGAGCTAGTGGAACATCGTCTAACCACTGAATTGGCAAAATGGCTGGCACAAACCTTCGCGCCTAAAACCGCCGAGGAGATGGTCGAGTCCTTACGTTTTCAGCAACGTATCGGCGAGGTACATGCACGCGTAGAGATTCCCATGTCATTGGTGAACTCCGCGATGACCATCATCAAAGAGGAGATGTTCAAAACGATGGTGTCATCCGATCTGACCGACCGGGAAAAGGTCAGATCCGTGGTCCTGATCAACCGAATTCTGGACGGCGCAGTCAGCCTGATTAACGACTCCTATCTGCGTGGCAAAGTGCAAAATGAGCGCTCTTCATTAGAGTATCGCGGCGCATCTTCAGCCCATGAGCTCGCGCTGGAGATCGAGCGGGTCAAAACCAGCCTCTATAACTGGATGACACGGAAAATGGTGTGTTATTTCTCCGGCGAGGAGATTTTTACTAATTCGGTATACGCCAATGATTTTGGTCTGTGGATCAAGCATAAATTTCCGCTGATCTGCTCAAAACCTGAGCGTTATGAGAAGGTCATCACATGTCTGGATCGGGCGGATACCCTGCGAGAACAGCTGAACGAGCGAAAAAGCGGAGAGGAAGGTCGCAAAGAGATGAGCGACTTTACCGAAACCCTAAATGAAGTGATCTGGTTGCTCACAGACGAAGCCGATTCCAGCCTGGCCAAAGAGTCGAAACAGGATGCGCTCACCCACCTCCTGGAACGGCGCTTCCTCAATCCGATATTGCAACAGGAAACCAAGCTGGCGATTCAGAATGCAAGTTCCTACGCCATCATCATGGCCGATATCGACAACTTCAAGCAGGTGAACGACCAATACGGTCATCAGGTCGGTGATCAGGTACTCAGTACCGTGAGTAAAACGATCAAAGAAAAAATACGACTGACCGATTATGCATTCCGATATGGGGGTGAAGAGGTACTGATCCTCACACCCGAGCTGGATCTGCAGGGGGCTGCCGACATGGCCGAACGCATTCGCCGTTCAGTCGAGCAGCAACATATCCAGCTAGGCAATGAACAAGGGATCAACATTACTGTGTCATTGGGTATTGCTGTTTTCCAGGGACATCCGGACTTTTTGCACCTGATCAATGCGGCGGATGAGAAGCTTTACGAAGCCAAAAGCGCAGGCCGAAACTGCATCCGTTATTGATCTGAGCAGAACGCGAACAAAAAAAAGCCCGCTTGGGGAGCGGGCGTAAATACGACGGTCAGAGCTCAGGAGATAACAGGTTCCGGCATCACTGCCATACGGGTCGGAACCTGTTCAGCATCTGCAAGTGATGCCGTTCCTGAATGGGTGTCCAAAACAACCGGCTGACCTGATATCAGCCATGAACATGATGCTATTTTGCCCAATCTGCTCTGTCCTGAATCTTCTGCAATAGCACGAATTCAGCTAATACTTTAGTTGCGCGCCCAAGGTTGGTGCATACACCTCTCATCTCGTTTATAACCAGCGCTGATAAAAGGCCAACTCCAGCTCCAGCACTTCCTGCTGTACTTCCGGATCACGGAAACCGTGGTATTCGTCGGCATAACGATGGACATCCACGATCACACCGTTGGCACGCAGCGCCTGGGCCATCAGTTCGGTCTGTTCAGGTGGCACTACCCGATCCAGTAACCCCTGAAAGAAGATCACCGGACATTGAATCTGCGCGGCATTCGTCACGGGAGAGCGCGCCACATAGGTCTGATGATCAAGTTTTGGATCACCGATCAACCAGTCCAGATAGCGCGATTCAAACTTGTGCGTGGACACACACAACGCCTGAAGATCAGACACGCCATAGAGGCTGGCACCCGCTGCAAAACAGTCGCTCGACGCCAGTGCGGCCAACGCCGTATATCCCCCGGCACTGCCGCCTCTGATAAAGACCTGCTGGGGATTCACAGCGTTTTGTGCAGTCAGATACGTCACCAGTGCCACAGCATCTTCCACATCCGTGATTCCCCACTGCCTGCCCAGTTTCATGCGGTAGTCACGGCCATATCCCGTACTGCCCCGGTAATTGAGATCCGCAACGGCAAACCCGCGCTGGGTCCAATACTGTATCTTGGGATTGAACGTAGGGTACGCTGCTGACGTGGGTCCCCCATGCAGAAATACCACCAGCGGCGGCACAACATTCGTTGCGGATTCTGCATCATTGGCCGGTGGATAAAACAGTGCATGAGCGACATCTGAATTCACTGGAAATGTCAGATGTTGAGGCTTTGAGACATCTACATCCGACAAAATCATCTCACCACCGGTGATCACTTCAATATCACCGTTCATCAGATCGATGGCTATCAACGCAGCATTGCAGGTGGTTGAAGACGCCACACAGAACACGGTTTCCCCCGACTGCGTCAGGCTACGGAAGTTGCTATATCCCGTCGCCAGCGACACCAGCTTTCCCCCTCGATTCTGCTGTAAATAGCCCATACCATCCCGGTGGGATAGAGCGACCCAGCCACCCCCACAGCGATCATCCTGCAACAGGTAACTGCTCTGTCCCAGCTGCCATGACGCCGAGGCGTATTCTGCATCAGACTGTTCATCCAGTGGATGTAATACTGCCCCTGAAGCGCTCTGGATAACTCTGTAAATCTGCCACCAGTTGTTATGATCGCTAATCACATGCAAGCATCCCTGCTGATCAAACTGAGGCTGTGTCAGTGCATAGCCATCGTTAATCAGCACCTGAGGGTCACTCAAGCCACCCCGCTCATCAACCGGGCTGTATACCAGCTGGGTTTGCGTCCAGGGCTGATGGGGATGATCCCAGCTAATCCATGCAATCTGTCCTCTGACCGGCGTGTCACTGATTGATACCTGATCGTAGAAATCGAATCCCTGATGCAGAACCGACACTTCCCCGCTGGTCAGATCGACAGCAACCAGACGATTCATCACATCCGCAGGCTCATCGCCCGGCAGGTGCTCTTCCTGCACGGCAATCAGACGATTGCGGGACTTATCCCACACCGGCGCACCGTATCGGCAGGTGGGTGTATCCGTCAGTTTTTGGATACTCAGATCATCCAGCGACTGTAGCCAGATTTGCTGATCATCCCCATCGATATAGGCCAGCTGTTGATCCATCAGACACCAGCTCTGACCGCCGTATTCGTGCACACGGCTACGAATGGTGATTGATTCGGGTGTCAATTGGCGGATATTGCCATCTCGCCAACAGCAGATAGCCGTACGACCGTCATTTTCCGGCTGATACTCAACCCAGTACAGGCTGTGATTCGGTCCGGCAACAAGCTGGCCATATTCTTTCATACCGGCCAGCGCCTGTGCAGCGGTAAAGGGAGAAGACCAGAAACCGGGTTGTACGGAGGATGTAGGA
>JAGSHA010000345.1 GCA_023954795.1 Oceanospirillaceae bacterium
ACATCTAACATGATCACCTATCTGGCGCGGGGTGATACGGCGTTATCGGTCAGTATGACGGCGATTGTCAGTATGATTGCACCGTTTACTCTGCCATTCCTGACCCTCTTGAGTTTGCAGTATTGGATGGGTGAAGCGGAGTTCTCAGGCTTTCCTGTCTTAACCACAATGATCAAGCTGGTGGTGATGACCATCATTCCAGTGGTTATCGGCGTCTTTTTACATCACCGTTTTCCTGAGTTTTGTTCACGGCTGCAATCCGGAGTCAAAACCCTATCGATGGTCTTTCTGCTGCTGGTGGTTGTAGGCATTGTAAAAGCCAATTGGAATCAGCTCCCCGACTTAATCGGTGTGCTGGGGCCGGCGGTGTTCCTATTGATCTCGCTGGCTTTTGGACTGGGATATGGCATTGCAAAGCAGATAGGAGTGAAGAGTCAGCAGGCGCTCACACTCGGTATTGAGGTGGGCGTACAGAATGCAGGCACCGCGTTGTTAGTGACCGGAGCGGTATTACAAAACGCAGAGATGTCAGCCAGCGCGCTTACCTACGGCGTGCTGATGAACGTTCCGGCCTTCATGCTGATTTTTTACAGGAACTTACGTGCCCGCATAGTGACGGCTTAAATCTAAATACTGCGTGGTGTTACTCGATCCCCAAAACCTTATGGGTTTGGAGGCTGAGTTTCCATAGAGGGTGAGCAAGGCAGTATTCAACCGTGTCTTTGGTGTACATCTGGCGCAACGGGCCGTCCATCGGCTGAAGATAGAAGTGCTCAAAGGCAAGATCTGCAAAACGTTCTGGCTGGGCCAGTGGTTGTGGATAGACCAGCTTGAGCTCGTCTCCCTGAGTGATCACTAGCTCTGCGTCGGCTTTAGGGCTGACGCAGATCCAATCGATATCCGCGGGCAGCGGTTTCGTGCCATTGGTCTCAATAGCCACTTCGAAGTTTGCCTGATGACAAGCCTCAATCAATGCTTCATCCAGCTGCAACGCGGGTTCACCGCCGGTAAAGATGACATAGCGATGTTGCTGGTCAGCAGGCCAAAGGTTTAGCAGAAAATCCACCAGTGCATCTGCATCCGCAAATTTGCCGCCGTTGGTGCCGTCAGTACCGATAAAATCCGTATCACAGAAATCGCAGACAGCCGTGTCTCGGTCCTGCTCTCGGCCGGACCACAGGTTGCAGCCGGTAAAGCGACAGAAGATGGCAGGACGGCCGCTGTGAGCGCCTTCGCCCTGGAGGCTGTAAAAGATCTCTTTTATTGAGTACATCGGTCTGGCTATAGCTGAAAAATGCGGTAGTCTACACGCCTTCATCAATTATAGGTAGCGGAGCCACCATGAAACTAAGGCAGATCGATAAGGCCGTTTATAGAATGAAACAGCGCAAGGTTGCGATTATTTTCTGTTCCATCTTTTTGGTGCTGGGTTTATCTATCTCTGCAATGATGCGTGCGTGGGTAGGGAACCCGGAAGGTTCAAATATGGCGGTCAATCTGACAGGGGTTATCATTGGTTTGCTGATTACCGGTGGTATCTATGCCTTGGTGGTGAAGAAGCCGTTCTTTGACGAAATTCGTTACGCCTGGAAGCTTAAGCGTCAGGTTCTGAAAATTCAGAACAAAAAACACATCTGGAAAGACAAAGTAGAAGCGGGTGATCAGACAGCAGCAACCGTCATGGCTTTTTACTACGCAGGTGTGACACAAATTCAGTTTCTTGAAAACAACGAGTTCGGGCAGCAAGAGATGATGGAAGAGCAGGCAGGATTTGAGTCTCGCTGCGCAGTGCATAACCTTGAGCATGATGCGGATCACTTCAGCGTTGATATGCTGAGCTAAGCTCGTGTATAGGCCGCTCGGGGCGGGCTTCTCCGCCCTAAGTCTATAGACCGTTGCATAGCCTTTAAAACACGTTTGGTGTATATATATTTGCTTATAACAAATAAAGATAAATATATAACAGCGTGGTAAAGGAACATGTTTAAGAGAACTGTGACCAGTCTGGCCCTGGCTGCTGCAATCGTATCTTCTCCGGCAGTGCTTGCAGAAGGTGGTAAGCGAGCAATGATCGCCCCCGACCTTTACTCCTTTGTCGTTGATCACGACGGTGACAAAGTAGAAGTGAAGCGTGCGCAAAGCCCTGATAACCGTATTCATGAGCTGTACAGCACGACATTTCGTGGTATGCCACAGCCAATCCACCCGTTCGAACCACATGATGTAGAAACGATTGGCGAACGTGAGTTTGTTCAGTACATGATCGAGTCTCAGACCAACGAAGATGTGCTGGTTGTTGATACCCGTACTGAAGGTTGGCATTACCGTCTGACTATTCCGGGTTCCATCAATATCCCTTACACCGTGATGGATGAAGCTGAATCAGCTGTAGATACACTGGAAGAGCTGGGTGCAGAGAAGAAAGGCGATGCGTGGGACTTCTCAAAAGCGAAAACGCTGGCAATGTTCTGTAACGGTTACTGGTGTGGACAGACACCACGTCTGGTGCGTGAGTTGTTGAAAGCGGGTTACCCAGACACCAATATGAAATATTACCGCGGTGGTATGCAGGCTTGGACAAGCCTTGGTCTGACGACTGTCGGCGAAGCGGCGGAGTAAATAACTCGGTAGTCGCCTGAAAGCTACATCGGGTCGATCAGGCCCGATTGTATATGCATAACATGCAGCTTTCTGATCTGACAGTGTGTGCAGTAACAGAGCACAACTGTCAGATTCACATCAGATCCATTTCTAATCCATTTGATACCCAGTTGATACCCATTTCCTTGTCCCCGGCTCACAGACACAGGCAAACAAGTAACCGTCCTGTGATGGTTGTTACCTTAATAGGGGGCTCGGTAGGATCAATATCCTGCGCGTGTTGGTGACAGGACAACTTCCAATGTATTCGCAGCGTCCTTTTCCGGGTGGCCGATCATTTCATCGTAGGCACTCTGCTGGCGTAACGTCATGGCTTCTACATTAACAGCGTCCAGCATCTCTTTAATCGATTCCAGATTTTGTGCCCGATAGGGTTGGTGAGTCTCATCGTAGAGCAGTATTTCCCCCAGCTCGGTTTCAATGGTGACCAGGTACAGCATGGGAGCGACCGCATGGACGATGACTTTATTGATGGATTGGAGTTGTTCGAGATCAGTTGTCAGTAACATAGGGATAGGCCTCAGTTATTGGGCTTGTTGCTCTGAAAAAACAGGGTCACGGTTCCCAGATGAAAGCCCCATTTACTCACCTGCGCTTTATTGATCAGCACACCATCGGATTGTAGAAACAGCCAGTCGTTAAAACTCACCCGCCAGACGGAGTCTCCGACCGGCAGATTCAGGTCATATCGCCAATTGAGTGCATTACCGACAACGCGACCTTGAGCAACACCGATGACGTCATCTGCACGACCGGTGTACCGACCGTTACCCTCTGGCGTGATATGCCAGATTCTCTGTGACGTTTCTCCATCGGTATAGACAAAGTCCTCTTTCAGGGTAAGCACGCCATCTATGATTTTTCCGTCTAATTGGACCTTAAAGCTGCGCTTCAGTTTGCCAAACCGATCCTCAAAGATACCCCAGGCGGTCGTGTTCCCAAGGAAATATTCTTCCAGAATGAGTTGGGGTTTCTGGCCCTTAAAATCCTCGATTTTCATACTGCTGCAGCCGGAAATTAGCGATAAGGCGGTTAGAATGCCGAAAAGTCGGATGAGAGAGGGAGGCTTTGAGGTGTGCATCTAACATGCTCCGTATAGCGCTTGAACGGGTGATTTATATAGCTATACGTAGATGTGCAGAAAAAGATCAGTGGGTGAGGGCAGATCGGATGGATATAGAAAGGAAAATGGAGTGCGTTGTGGGTCAACGGCAGGCAACCCGCATGATGGGGTAAGGTGCCTGCCTGTTGAGTCGTATTCCTTAACGACGGCGTTTAGTGGGTTTCTTGCCCAGTGCCTGTTCCCGGGCGCGTTGCTTCTGTG
>JAGSHA010000243.1 GCA_023954795.1 Oceanospirillaceae bacterium
ATCGGTTTCCGCTCCTTGTTCCTGACTATGACTTCCGGTACCGGCATCATGACATCCATCTTCGACCACTACGGTCCAGTGAAAGAAGGTGAAGTAGCCAGCCGTAACAACGGCGTACTGGTATCCATGGTTACCGGCAAAGCACTGGGTTACTCCCTGTGGAACCTGCAGGAACGTGGTCGTCTGTGCATCGAGCCAAACATTGATGTCTACGAAGGCATGCTGCTGGGTATCCACAGCCGCTCCAACGATCTGGCAGTGAACCCAACCAAGGGCAAGCAGCTGACCAACGTACGTGCTTCCGGTACTGACGAAAACATCCAGCTGACACCACCTGTGCGTTTCACACTGGAACAGGCTCTGGACTTCATCGAAGATGACGAGCTGGTTGAAGTAACACCTAACTTCATCCGCCTGCGTAAGAAACTGCTGAAAGAAAACGAGCGTAAGCGCGCGAAGAAGTAAGCAACTTTCTGATCAGAAAAAGGCAACCAATCGGTTGCCTTTTTTGTGCCTGAAGCGCAGCCTATACTTCATCTAGCGTTTCGTTTCAGGAGAGCCCATGCGTAAGCTTTACCCCGATATTCACCCTTATGCCGAACACATGATCAAGGTTGACGCGCGGCATAGTATTTACGTGGAAGAAAGCGGCAACGCTCATGGCATCCCGGTGCTGTTTGTTCACGGCGGACCCGGCGGCGGCACCTCACCTGCTCACCGTAGCTTCTTTGATCCGGAAAAATACCGCATCATCCTGTTTGACCAGCGCGGTTGTGGACGCTCCCAGCCACATGCCGAGCTGACCGACAATTATTCACAGGCATTGGTTGCTGATATGGAACTGATCCGCCAGACTCTGAATGTGGATCAGTGGCTCCTGTTTGGTGGTTCATGGGGATCGACCCTGAGCCTGCTATACGCGCAAACACATCCAGAGCGGGTGTCAGGTATGATTTTGCGGGGTATCTTTCTTTGTCGCCAACAAGATATCCAGTGGTTTTATCAACGTGGTGCCAGCGCGATTTTCCCTGACCACTGGCTGAGCTACGAGAAAGTCATTCCACAACACCTGCGCCACGATATGTTAAGTGCATATTATGAATTGCTGACATCCGATAACGAAATTGCCCGTATGTCCGCTGCCAAGGCTTGGTCGGTTTGGGAAGGTCGCTGTTCAACGCTGGATCCCAATGGGGATGTTGTGGATCACTTCGCTGACCCTCATGTTGCACTGGCCATGGCGCGCATTGAAGCCCACTACTTCATTAACCGCGCGTTTATGGACGATAATCAGTTGCTGGAGAATACCCACCTGATACAGCATATCCCTACCGTTATTGTGCACGGCCGATACGATATGGTGTGCCCGCTGGAACAAGCTTTTGAGTTGCACCAGGCGCTTCCTCAGGCAGAGCTTCATATTGTACGTGACGCGGGACATTCGGCATTTGAACCCGGCATTACCGACAATCTGGTGGCAGCCACCGACCATTTCGCACGTTCACAGGCTTAAATCGGCCGAGGCGCCTTGGCGCTGCCCCCCGATGATGCTCCGCTGGCTAATTCCCGCTACAATGCGCGTTTTCCAGACAGCGGAGCCCATACGATGAAAGCCCTGATCCAACGCGTTACACATGCCTCAGTCACCGTAGATGGCGAATGCACGGGAGCTATTGATCAGGGAATACTGGTATTACTTGGCGTAGAAAAAACCGACGATCGCAGTAAAGCGGACAAGCTGTTGAAAAAGATACTGGGGTATCGCATCTTCTCTGACGACGAGGGAAAGATGAATCTGAATGTGCAACAAATCAATGGCGGTGTTCTGGTTGTTTCCCAGTTCACACTGGTAGCGGATACAGCGAAAGGATTACGCCCTGGCTTCTCATCCGGCGCAACACCCGCTCTGGGCGAAGAGTTATACGATTACTTTGTTGAACAGGCTTCAACTGCGCACACTCAGATTGCAACAGGACGCTTTGGTGCAGATATGAAAGTCAGCCTGCTCAATGACGGGCCTGTCACGTTTATGCTGGAAGTAAACTAAAGCCCGTTCATTACGCTACCTTCCAGATACAACCACACACACAAAAAGAGCGGAAAGTTCCGCTCTTTTACACGCCCAGTGAAGTATTCGCTCAGGCAGGCTGGTCACTCTGCACAGACACCCGTTTTCGTTTTATCAGGCGCTGCTGCAGGAATCGGGTCAGTGGTTTTTCAACTACGATATGAAATATCAGCCCTCCCACGATCGTCACCAGCAGACCTCCCACAATAAACGCGCTCATCTGAAGCATCGTCGCTTCCGGCGTAACCAGCTTAGACCACAGCATACGATACACACCTAACGCTAAAATATGGGTCAGGTAAATGGAATAGGACGCGTCACCTAACAGATGCAAAGCACGTGACTTAAACATACTGCCATTCACTTCAACAATCACGACACCCAACACCATCAGCACGCCTGGCACGCCCCAATACAGTGCACGCAACGGACCAAACGGATTCACCTCTGCGGTCAACAACAACCCGACCGTACCCAGTGCTAACAACACGATCCCGAGTAATCGCGGCAAGCGTCGCAACTTACCATCGGTATAGGCTTTAGCGATAAACACACCCGCCACAAACTCCAGCAGCAACCCACTGGTGTACGTTTTCAGAATGGCATTTTGCGGCTCCATCACAAAACCCGCACCCACCAGCGTGACAAACGCGACCAACAATATCGACAGCGCCTGACGTGGCATCATCAACAAACAACCAAACACCAGATAGAAGAACATCTCATAGTTGAGCGTCCAACCGGGTACTAGAATCGGATACACGTTACCCGGCAAGCCCAAACTGTAGTGAGGGATAAACAAGAGCGACTGAATCAGCTGGGCAAGCTCAAACTGAGTCGTCTTGAACAGGTGAGGAACTGCGGTTGCGGCACCCGCAATCACCAAGGTGATCAGCCAGTAGATCGGCACCACTCTTATGACCCGTTTAGCAAAGAACTCTGCAGTCCCCATGTTTTTGTTATAGGTCACAAACCAGATAACAAAACCACTGATCACAAAGAAGACATCAACACCCGCAGCACCTACGCTGATTGAATGCAGCACGGCTTCGTACACATCAATCTGGATAATCAAGTGATGAAAAACGACCATCAGTGCCGCAACAGCACGGAGGTACTGAATAGAGTGAATCGTCGGGTGCGGTGCGGTGCTCACGTCTTTATCCATAAAGAATTCTGTTCAATATCTGCACAAGGAAATAAGTTTTGGATGCTAGAGACTCACCGCCACCATTGCAAGCGAATATTGGACTTAAAACACTACAGAAAACCACAGCATCAGCCCCGCAAATGCAGGTCTTCTGGGCCGATAGTCACGATGCTGAAAGCCACCGCTTCAATCAAAAAAACAACGATTTTCGCACTATTAACAGCTGCCTTCTGGCAACTAAATGCTGTTCTACACCTTACGCTTTCAGTACTTTTCATGCATCTTATAAGAAGGAACTCTCAGATACAGACCTGCGGATACCGTTTTCTGATGCATGCTCGTTACAGCCTGATACACCCGATCAGCTTAAGCTGGATCGCAACCTACCTGCTGGTTCTTCTGTGGTCCGGCACCCATCCTGCTGATCAGGTTATCTGGGGGCTGGAGGTATTCCCCGCCATACTCGGGCTGATTGTCCTCGCCGTTACCTTCAAGCATCATCCGCTCACCCCCCTCCTCTATCTGCTCATTCTGATTCACGCGGTGATTTTGATGATCGGCGGCCACTATACCTACGCAGATGTCCCACTGTTCGAGTACTGGGCCGATGTCAGCGATGGACGCAATAACTACGACAAAGTGGGGCATTTCGCTCAAGGCTTTATACCAGCAATGATTGCCCGTGAAATACTGCTTCGTTGTCATGTTATTGCAGGCAATCTGTGGAGAAACTTTTTTATCTGCTGCTTCTGTCTCGCGTTCAGCGCCTTTTATGAGCTGATTGAGTGGTGGGTAGCGTTGCTGAGCGAAGAGGCGGGCGACGACTTTTTGGGCGCTCAGGGGTATATCTGGGATACCCAGTCCGATATGTTTTTGGCTTTACTGGGCGCCATCGTCGCCCTGCTGAGCCTGAGCCGATTACATGACCAACAGCTGAAAGAGATCAGTCAGACTCACTCTGACTGATCACGTGCTGCAGCAAGGCCTTCGCATCATCGACACCTTCCACTGCACGGCTTCTGCGGGACGCATAATAGTGCGCATTGAAGACATCGAAATATGCATCCAACAAATCCGCTGACGCCTGATCACCCATTTGAGCCAGCATTACAGCAGCAACTTCTGCAGTGCAGAGATGATGCTCCTCATTGGGTTTTCGCAGGTTGTAGCGTGTTTTTCGCTGTGTTTTCGGCTGAATAACGGGCACACCCTGCAGGTATTCACTTTGACGGAAAATACGGCGTGCCTGACGCCAGGTACCGTCCAGAATGATAAACACCGGCTTACGGCCTGGCTTGTGTTCAAACTCCACCATACGCTCCTCATATCCTTCCCCTTCAGGAAAAACGATATAGGGATCAAACCCCGGGTCATGAAGCTGATCCAGAAACTCAGCATCAGGCTCTGTTCGGCTCCAGGGAAACACCTCCGAATCACGAATCGTATCAACAATCAGACGGCCGGTGTTCGTTGGTTTATAGAGTTCTTTACGGTGGGTTAGCAACCAGAAGCGTGCCTGAGCCTGTGCGTTGACCTGAAAGTCACAGATACACGCCTTCGCCGGCATCTGGCATTGCTCACATCGAATAACGTTAGACCCGCGCGCCAGAAAGGGGCGCCGGGGATGTTCGGTTTCTGTCGTCATATCCCACCTGCTTTTGCGAGCGGGGACTATACCAGCTCGGCGCAATTGCGCCTACTGCAGCGCTGCTCCCGGTGGCAGGTGATCAAATAGCTGGTCATCGACACCCCAGCTCAATTCCAGTGCACCACGATGCAGCAGCGAGAGAATCTGATGCAACTCATCATGTGTTAACAATGCCTGAGCGGTGGCTTCTTCTTGACCTTGTTCATACAGCCGAACCTGATACCGCTTACCCTGATGGCTGACATCCACCTTGCACAGCAATCCCGGCGCCTTAGACTCGGGTACGCTTGACTCAGGAACCAGCTGCATACTCTGCTGTGCCTGCTCATGCTCAAACTGAGCCAAACCGGATTGATACTCGCTCGGCGCTGTCGCTACCTGCTCCGATGTTTTTCGCACTAAAGAGCTCAACGCTTCCAACAATTTAAGCGTGATATTACGAGTGAGCCAAAAATCACAACGGGGCTGTGTATTATTCAGATTGCCCACCAGCAGTATCCGGTCTTCGATCGGATCGTAGTGGAAGGTAATTGCG
>JAGSHA010000311.1 GCA_023954795.1 Oceanospirillaceae bacterium
ATAACGGCTTTACGCTGCTGTGGTGTTGAATCTGTGTTATACAATCGGTTGTCGACTTCAGCCATCATGTAAGGGTTCTGATAAGCTTCGCGTCCAACCATGACGCCATCGACCTGCCGTAAATGCTGTTCGCACTCCTCAAGGGTCTTAATGCCGCCATTAATAATGATTTCAAGCTCGGGAAAGTCCCGCTTGAGTTGATATACCCATTCATATTTTAACGGTGGAATATCACGATTTTCTTTCGGGCTTAATCCCTGAAGAATGGCTTTGCGGGCATGAACAATGAAGGTGCTGCAGCCAGACTGTTTAACAATGTTTACGAAGTTATGAAGTTCTTCATAACTATCCATGTCGTCGATGCCTAAGCGGTGTTTGACTGTCACAGGGATATCAACAACCGATTGCATCTTGTGGAGACATTCTGCAACCAGCTGTGGGTGTGCCATCAGGCAAGCGCCAATCATGTTGTTTTGCACGCGATCGCTTGGGCAGCCTACATTCAGGTTTACCTCGTTGTAACCCCAGTCTTCAGCCATTTTTGTACACTGAGTGAGATCCTCAGGATTGCTGCCGCCGAGTTGCAGAGCTACCGGTTGTTCCTTTGGGTCAAACTGTAAAAAGCGTGCTTCATCTGCATGAATCAGGGCGCCGGTGGTCACCATTTCTGTATACAAAACAGCGTGATGGCTTATCAGGCGGTGGAAGTATCGGCAGTGCCGGTCCGTCCAATCCATCATCGGGGCAACGCAAAAGCGACGATCCAGTGTATCCTGCGGGGTATGTGGCTTAGAGCTTGATTCTATAGGGTTATTCAAAGTCGGTTCTACTGCTGTTGTGAGTCTGAGTATTGGGGATACCCGAAGGGTATTGTTCAGACGTAGTCTTAACTCTTAGTAGGATAAAGATACCCTGCTACATTATGGAGTCGATTATACACGTAGGGCCAAATTGATTCGACTTTGCATCCGGCCCGCTATCAGAGGCACTGTCTGTAGGTATGTCTCCAAACGCCACATTTAAAACTCCCGAAGCATTAACGACACCTTTACCTCAGACATTCACCTCTGGTGGCCTTGAGAAGTCCCTGTGTAGTTTAGGCTGTAGCGGCGATGCGTACGGCGCGTCCCTTTTTAAAAGGTTCGAGTATCTCTACTTTAAAACCGCAATGTTGAAGCATAAAGCTAAGGTCTTCTGGGGTGTAGCGGTTATGCTCGAGGAAGTGCTGGAAGCTCTCTTCAAGCTGATCACGCCCAAGTCGGGTGGCGTCTGGATGTTTGTGTGTGAGGTAGCTCTCGAGTGGTTGGCGTACCATATCAATCAGGATCAGGCGGCCGCCGGGTTTCAGCCAGTGTTTCACTTGCTTGAACAGCAAGATAGGTTGGTGAAGCTCGTGAATCAGCATATTGGCCATGCAGGTATCAATGCTGTCTTGCAGAAATAAGCTGGAGGGCGCGTTGAGATCGTCGATAACGATACGGCCATTCGAGGGTAGCTCCACCATCCGCTCCAGCATGTAGGGTGCACACTCGATACCGGTGGTTGTAAGATCGGGGAAGCGTTGTGCCATCGTTTGGGCGAACAGGCCAATACCGGCGCCCAGATCCACTATGTGCCCGTCGGCTGGCAGGATTTTTTCAGTCCACTGATACCAAAGAAGCTCTCATCGTGATTGCGAGTGTGGCTGTCATGGGTGCGTTGTGCCGCCAGTTGTCCATCACTACCGTGGTGAGTGAGTAGATAAGATTGGGTGTGCTCTAACTGAGTGCTCATATCGGTATATCAGTGAATGCTTATTTAATGTGATTGTATGTGGCTTTCATGCCGCATGCTATAACTGATTTTTCGTTGAGATGCTCTGGGTAGTCGTTTTTATACTTCAGGGTTTTTACTTGTATATCTGTTGAATTAGAAAGGAGTCGAGATGGAGAAGAATACAGGTTTGATGCGTTTGTATTACGCATCCTGCTATTCAATGAAGGGGATCAAAGCCGCGTTCGCAAATGAGCCTGCTTTTCGATATGAAGTTTATGCATCCGCAGTCTTGTTGCCGCTTGCATGTGTTGTAGCGCAAAACGCTTATCAGTTCGCAGCGTTGATTGGTGTCTGTCTGATCGTGCTAGCGATGGAATTGCTGAATACGGCGATTGAAGCGATTGTGGATCGTGCAGGTACTGAGTTTCATGCGCTTGCGGGCATTGCCAAAGATACGGGGTCTGCTGCTGTACTGATGGTCTTATTAATGGCCGGATTGGTTTGGGGCGCTGTTCTCTGGGAAAACTACGTCTAAATATCAGTGTGTCGTGCGGATTTCTGTTGTGGTATTCGTCGCAACAGTTTTTCCCCTGACAGACTGCAGGTATAATCTCCACTTTCTATTTTTGCATTCGATCAACAAGGACTCCAATGACTGTTCGTACTCGTGTTGCGCCATCTCCAACGGGTGATCCCCACGTTGGTACTGCCTATATCGCTCTGTTTAACCTGGCGTTTGCTCGTCAGCATCAGGGGCAATTTATCCTGCGAATTGAGGATACCGACCAAACCCGCAGTACTGCCGAGTCTGAACAGACTATTTTGGATTCCATGCGTTGGTTGGGTCTGGAGTGGGACGAAGGTCCTGATGTCGGTGGTGAGTTTGGCCCATACCGTCAGAGTGAGCGTAAGGACATCTATGGTGATTACGCGCAGCAACTGCTGGATTCTGGTAAAGCTTTTTGTTGTTACCGTACATCTGATGAGCTGAATGAGCTACGTGAAGCGCGCCGCGCATCAGGTAAGCACACTGCGCTGAAGGAGAGTGATCTGGCACTGCCTGAAGATGAAGTTGCTCGTCGTCAGTCTGAAGGTGCACCGTACGTTGTGCGTATGCGTGTTCCTGAAGAAGAGGGTGCTTGCGTTGTTGATGATATGTTGCGTGGCCCGATCGAGCTGGATTGGGGTATGGTTGACTGCCAGATCCTGCTGAAGTCGGATGGTATGCCAACCTATCATCTGGCAAATGTTGTCGATGATCACCTGATGGAAATCACCCACGTTATTCGTGGTGAAGAGTGGATCTCTTCTGCGCCGAAGCACAAGTTATTGTACGAATACTTCGGTTGGGATATGCCGAAGTTGTGTCACATGCCGCTGTTGCGTAACCCGGACAAGTCTAAGCTGTCCAAGCGTAAAAACCCAACCAGCATCCTGTACTACAAGCGTATGGGCTTTATGCCAGAAGCGCTGTTGAACTATCTGGGCCGCATGGGTTGGTCTATGCCGGATGAGCGTGAGAAGTTTACGCGTCAGGAGATGATCGATCACTTTGATATCCAGCGTGTGTCGTTGGGTGGTCCGGTCTTTGATCAGGAGAAGCTGAGCTGGCTTAACGGTACTTGGTTGCGCGAAGATCTGAGCCCGGAAGAGTTTGCACAGCGTTATGTTGACTGGGGCTTAAACCCTGAATATCTGATGCAGATTCTGCCGTTGATCCAGCAGCGTGTAGAAACTTTCTCTGATGTTGCGCCGTTGGCGGGTTTCTTCTTGTCAGGTATGCCCAACCTGACGTTGGAGCATTTTGAGCATAAAACCCTTCAGCAGGAAGATGTCAGCCGTATTCTTCAATTCACGGTTTGGTATCTGGACTCCGAGCGTCATTGGTCTAAGGATCGGCTGTTCCAGAATCTTAAGCAGGTATCTGAAGCGCTGGGATTCAAGTTGCGTGACTTCCTGTTTCCGCTGTTTATTGCGATTGCCGGTACAAATCAAACCGTATCTGTGATGGATTCCATGGAGATTCTGGGCCCGGATATCAGTCGTGCTCGTATGCGTAGTGCACTGAATCTGGTGGGTGGTCCATCTAAGAAACAAGCGAAGAAGTGGGACAAAGAGTTCCGCGCGCTGACTGAGGCGCTGGGTGTATAACTAACCCTTACTGCTTGATAAAAAGGCTCATCGTAGGATGGGCCTTTTTTGTGCGGAAATAACTGTTTGAAAGTAAAAGAGAATCGTCTGCAGGTTTTTGTAATGAAGCGCTTGACAGTGTGGTCAGGCGTGATTAATATACACCACGTTTTTAGGACGGGGCCTTAGCTCAGCTGGGAGAGCGGTTCGCTGGCAGCGAACAGGTCAGCGGTTCGATCCCGCTAGGCTCCACCAATCCTAAAACATCCTCGCTTGTTTGTCGTATAGCACTCTTTCTATTCTTCAGTTCCATCCCTATTCGTTCTATCAATTGTCTCTTTGTTTTTCTGTCATTTGTCAGTCGTGCTATTGTTATCCACAGCCGATTTAACTCTATTTTCATGTCTTGGCATTGAATAAAGATTTACACG
>JAGSHA010000348.1 GCA_023954795.1 Oceanospirillaceae bacterium
CCATATCAGGCAACTGCAACAGATCAGCCACTTCGGCGATCTTATTGCGCAATCCGCCAATATACACGGTACCTAAGCCCAGTGATTCAGCCGCAACGACCAGATTTTGTGAGAATAGGGCGGTGTCCAATGAGGCTGTGATGAACTGCTCGGTGAAGCCTGATTGCATCTGAGCATCATGCATTTCACAGGTGAGCTGATGGCGCTTCATATCGGCACAGAACACCAAAAAGACAGGCGCAGCGGCAACATAGGCCTGACCACCGGCGCAGGCTGCCAGTCTCTCACGTGTGTTTGGGTTGCTGACCTGAATAACTGTACAGGCCTGGATAAAGCTGGATGTAGCCGCTGCCTGACCCGCTTCAATCAGCGTTTCGATGGTTGTCTGTTCTACCGGCTGATCGGTGAACTGGCGGATGGAGCGGTGTGACTTGAGTAGATCGATAACAGCGTTCATACGTAGGGCTCTGTATAGCAATTCGAAGATGGCAGAAACCTTAGCAAGTTAATTATCTGCTGAATAGTCATCACATGTATGGGTTTTATCCTTCTTTCAACGCACTTGCCTGAAGGTCAGGTTTATTCGTGGCTGGCGGGGCTTTTGAGTCCGCGGAACACTGTGTTGCCAGAAATGCTGTAACTCGCCGCTCATCAACAGCAGAGAACCGTGTTCGAGTATCAGTTCCTGCTTTGTTGTGTGGTTGTCTTTACGGCGCAGTAGAAAACGTCTGGCTTCCCCGAGACTGATCGATGCGATGACCGGATTTTCACCAAGCTCAGCTTCATCGTCGCTGTGCCAACCCATACTGTCCAAACCGTCGCGGTAGAGATTCATCAACACGGCGTTAAATGAGCCATATCCAAGCGCCTCCAACTGTTGTCGAAGGTGTTGTATGGCCGGATGCCATGCTTCAGCGTCCAGACAGAGATTGGAGTACCGGTACGTGATACCGGGATCCCCCAGGAAGCATTGCAGCCGGGGGATCGGGTGCTCCTTCCCGAATAGTTGGATACGATCCTGTTGCCACTGAATCTCTTCGCTAAGAACCTTCAATAGCCGATCAGCCTCGGTTGTCTGCAAAAAGTGGCTATCGTAGTCCAGCGTACCGTTTGGCAGATCAGTGTGTACGTTAGTCATTTCGGGGATGGTTCATCTCAGGAGTTGTTCTTTGGCTGCATTGGCTAACGCTTCGGCAATTTCAATTTTATTACTAGGGTGCGGAATGCAGCTGGTGGTGATGACTTTTGCCACGTCCGAAAGTTGTTCATAGGCATTGCTTGCAAAAAGCCCGTGCACTCCGATGCAATAAGGTTGTTTCAGTCCGGCGTTTCTGAGGTGGGTGACGGTTTCCTGCATGGTCCGGCCACTGGAAATAATATCATCTACCAATACCGGCGTATGTGAATGCCAATTCTCGACCTCGGGCAGGGTTACTTCGACGTCGTAATCGCCGTGGCGAACTTTTTGTAGCACCTGAAATGGAGCATTGGCCAGCTGTGCAACCTGTGAAACCCATTGCTCACTTTCACTGTCCGGGCCAATTAACAAAGGCTGGCTGACATTGAGCTTAATCCATTCGGCAATGAGCGGCGCAGCCGGGACGATGTGCGTAGGGATACTGTAGATCTCATCCAGGCTGCTGTAACGATGCAAATGGGGATCCACTGTGATCAGCCAGTCCAGAGCATCCGAGAGCAGACGGGCATAGGGGCGGGAGCTGACACATTCGCCCGGTTGAAAGCGTTTATCCTGTCGCATGTAAGCTAGGTAAGGTGTGATCAAACCAATCTGTCGAACACCCAATTCACGCAGGGTATCTATTAAAAATAACAGCCGCAGGGTCTTTTCATCGGGGCGGTTGAGGTTGCAGAAAATAGCCACATCTCGCCCTTCGCACGTATTCAGCACACGCAGGTAGCTTTCGCCGTCTGGGAACTGGCGTTGATCGAGCTTTCCTATCTCTGCCTGAAGGGCGTTGCCGAGCTTGGCAGCCAGTGCAGGATCTGAGTCGAGATTAAAGAGCAATGGCTTCATCGTAGGCCTCCTTGTCTGTGCTGACCTGAACCGTCTCTTCATGGGCTTCCAGATATTCGACGGCGTAATTCAGTTCGCCCACGCTTTCCGCATGGATCGTGAGCAACGGCTGATTTGGACGCACCAGATCACCCAGTTTGACGTGTATCTCCACCCCAGCGGCCAAATCAGCAGGCGCCCCTGCCAATTTGGCGACTTGTGATAGTCTGCGGTTATCCACACTCTGAACCCAGCCCTGTTGATGCGAGATAAGTTCAAAACGATAGGGTGCAATAGGTGGTTCGCGCAGACCGCCCTGGGCTTCGCAGATTTTCTTGAACTTGTTCCAGGCCTTACCTGTTTCTATCAGTTCACGTGAACGTTTCTTACCTTCCCCTTTAGGCAGTTCGGTTACCATCTCCAACATGGCGCCGGCCACGTCTATTGCGCGCTCTTTCAAGTCAGTTGGGGCATCCGGTGTGTTCTGCAACACGGCAAGAATATCGCGTGCCTCCAGCGCCGGGCCTACGCCAAACCCGACAGGCTGACGGCCATCACTAAACATAATGTCGATGGTCAGGCCCAGTGAGTTGGCTACTTTTCGGAAGCTATCCGCTAATTTCTCCGCCGATTTTTGACTGCGTACTTTTGCGGTCGGGCCAACGGGCATATCAATCAGTACATGGGTGGCACCGGCCGCTATCTTTTTCGATAGTACTGATGCGATCAGTTGTCCTTCACTATCAATATCCAGTACACGTTCCACTTTAATTAGCAGATCATCGGCGGGGGAAAGGCGCACGGAACCGCCCCAGGCTAAACAGCCGCCATTTTCGCAAACCACTTTTTTCATCTCATCCAGTGATAGGGATACATTGGTCAGGGTTTCCATGGTATCCGCGGTGCCTGCAGGTGATGTGATCGCACGGGATGAGGTTTTTGGCACGGTCAGTCCGCTGGCGGCAAGAATAGATACAACAATCGGTGTGGTACGGTTACCGGGTAGACCTCCGACACAGTGTTTATCTAACACAATGGGGAGCCCCCAGCTGATTTTACTGCCGGAGTTAACCATCGCTTCGGTCAGGTCGGTGATCTCACGGTTGTTCATGTTGTCGTTACCGCATGCAGTGATGAACGCTGCCAGATGAACGTCTGCGTAACGTCCGCTAACGATATCGTCGATGATCTCCCGATACTGCTCCCGTTTCAGAGTATGGCCATAGACCTTTGCGCGGATGTGCGAGATTGAGCCGATAGGGGGCGGGTGGGAGGCCCAAATGCTATCACCTTCCGCCAGCTCCAGTTTCTTCCAGGCGGATTCGGATAAGCCAATTTCCCCGCTGTGCAGCAGCTCGCCGGTGATGATATTCAATGTGGCGATCACGTGAGAGTGTTCCGTGCGCACTAAGACGCGGGAAAGCGCTGAAAAGCCTTCCGATTTGCATACCGCGCTGTCTGCACGCAGATAAATGGTCAGCTCCTGCTGAGTGTCCAGGCCGAGACGGCGGGCTTTGAGGGGTGTCATCCTTTCTGGTATGAAAATCATATAAGTACCTCCCGATCAGGTCAGTATAAGTGACTGTATCTGATACTGTAATAGGCTCATTGATCAAGCTCAGGCGAATTTCAATCAGGCAGCTATGCTTTCATATGTGAATCCTAGGAGGGTGGGCTGTGAGTGAGCTAATTGATGAATCCTGTAGTGCGTGCCGTGTTGGGGCGCCACAGGTGGGTGAAAAGGAGAGTCGTGAATTACTGTTACAAATCCCGGATTGGGCTATTGTGACGTTGAAGGAGATTCCTCAACTTAAACGTGAGTATAAATTCCGTAATTTCGTGGATGCACTGCGCTTCTGTAACAACGTGGCGGATATGGCGGAGTCCCTTAATCATCATCCGGAAATTACTTTTGGTTGGGGGTATGCACGCCTGATCTGGTATACCCATAAG